>JANMPW010000127.1:0-7136 GCA_031370065.1 Acidobacteriota bacterium | reverse complement strand
CCGCCCCTCCAGCATCACGGCCCGCAGGGCGTTGTTGAGCGCGGTCAGCGGAAGGGCCTGGATGATGGGTTGGGCGGCCTTCGGAAAGCGCTCGGAGGAGAAGAAGACTCCGGACAACAGCCACATGGGGACCATGACGAGGTTCATCAGCCCGTTGGCCGCTTCGAGCGTGCGGGCGCGCGCGCAGGTGAGCAGCCCGATGCCGGCAAAGCACAGTGCCCCGAGCACGGTCACGACGCCGAGCAGGCCGAGGGATCCGCGGATCGGGACGTGGAAGGCCGTGACGCCGAAGGCGAGGATGACTCCGACCTCGACCACCAGAAAGACGAACCGCGAGAGCATCTGGGCCAGGAGATAGTCGCTCTTGCGCATGGGGGTTGCGGCCATCAGCTTCAGCGTCTTCTTCAGACGCGCGTTGACGATCGAGAAGCCGATGCCCCAGATGCCCGTGCCCATCAGGTTCAGGCCGAGGATGCCGGGCAGCAGGAAATCGATGTAGCGCGAGCCCTTGTCGTGGACGATCGTCTCGCGCGCGGGCGACGGGTCCACGCGGCCGCGGGCGCGCTGGATCGCGCCGTCGGTCTCCAAACGCGCGATCCGGGCGTCGGGCCGCGTCGCGTCGAAGTGATACTCCAGAGAGCCCGTCTGCTCGACGAGGAGCGCGATCTTTCCGGTCCGTAACGCCTCGAGCCCATCGGCGAGCGTGGCAAAACCCGTCGGTTTCACGGTCCCGGCCGCCGCGAGCGCATCGGTGATCTCCTTCGAGACCGGTCCGGACACGACGCCGACCGGGACGGGGTCGGGCGGCCGGTCGCGGAACGCGAACCCGAGCGCGAGCGCCATCAGGATCGGAAAGGCGAAGACCCAGAAGAGCGCCTCGGGCTCCCGGACGAACTCGAGCACGCGCGTTTTCGTCAGGGCGTAGAGCGGGTGCTGGCGCTCACTCATTGCGCAGCTCCCGGCCGGTCAGGGCGATGAAGACGTCCTCGAGGGTGGCGCGGTGCGTCGAAAGGGACACGAGCTTCGCTTGGGCGCCGTCGAGGGCAGAGAGCAGCGCGGGCACGGCTTGCGCAAGCGACGCAGCGGCGAGCAACCAGCGGCCGTCCCGCTGCCGGCGCTCGCCAATGCCGGGGATCTTCGCGAGCAGCTCGTCCGAGACCGCGGGCTCGGTCGAGAACTCGATGATGTGCGGCGCGTGCAGTCCGGCGATCAGCTCGGCGGGGGACCCCTGCGCGATGATCCTTCCGTGGTCCACGACGGCGACGCGGTCGCAGAGGCGTTCGGCTTCCTCCATGTAGTGCGTCGTCAGGAGGACCGTGCGGCCCGCGGCCTTGTACGCCGCGATGCGCTCCCAGAGCTGCAGGCGGCTCTGGGGATCGAGGCCCGTCGTCGGCTCGTCCAGAAAGAGGATCTCCGGGTCCCCGGCGAGCGCGCAGGCGACGGCCAGGCGCTGGCGCTGGCCACCCGAGAGCTTGCCGACGCGCGCGTCGCGTTTCTCCTCGAGCGACAGGTCGGCCATGAGCCGCTCCGGGTCGCGTCCGCGGACGTAGAAGGACCGAAAGAGCGCGAGCGTCTCGTAGACGGTGAGCTTCTCCGTGAGGCGGGTCTCCTGGAGCGAAATGCCCAGCCGCTCACGCAGCTCGCGCTCGTGGCTGCCCCAGCGCCGCCCGAGGATCGTCACCTCGCCGGCGTCCGGGGAGGTGAGGCCTTCGAGGATCTCGATGGTCGTCGTCTTGCCCGCGCCGTTGGGCCCGAGCATGCCGAAGCACTCGCCGGCGCGGACCTCGAGGTCGAGCCCGTCGACCGCCTTGACGTCGCCGTAGTGCTTCTTGAGCCCGTGGCAGGAGATGGCGGGAGCCATAGGGGCGGGATTGTATTCAGTCTACCGACGACCCAGCGGCACCACGATTCCCTCGAACCCTGCGTCCTCGAGGCTCGCGAGCTTCGCCTCGGCGCCGCTGCGCGAGTCGACCGGTCCGACCTTGACGCGCGTCAGTCCCTGGTAGGGCTCGAGGAAGACGGGAAAGCCCGCGGCGCTCACGCGGGCGGCATGCCGGTCCGCGCGTGGCTTCTCAGCGAAGGAGCCGACCTGCACGGCCCACAGGCCCGTCGGCGACACCGGTTCGGTCTCGACGCCCGCCACGACGACGACGATCCGCACGCGGGCCACGCCGGGCCCGATCATCTGGATTTCTTGCGCCGCCGCATGCGAGAGGTCGACGATGCGCCCCCTGACGAAGGGCCCCCTGTCGTTGATACGCACGCGCGCGACGCGCCCGTTGTCGAGGCTCGTCACGTCCACGACCGTGCCGAGGGGCAGGTCCCGGTGCGCCGCCGTCAGCTTCGAGGAGTCGTAGATCTCGCCCGAGGCCGTCGGCTTGCCCTCAAATCCGTCGTTGCCTCCGTACCAGGACGCGAGCCCTTCCTCGCTCCAGCCTGTTGCCGCGTCCGCGGGCGCCACCGGCTGGGAGACGGGACGGGACGGCCGGGAGGACGCGCAGCAAGTGCAGAGGAGCGAGACGAGGACGAGAAGCCGCGCAAGAATCCGCCGGGAGCTCACACGCGCACGGGCGCGCTCTCGGCGGTCGCGGCGCCCTCGAGCGCAGGGTCGAGCTCCTCGCGAATAAAGACCTCGACCTGCTCGGAGGATCGGCCGATGAGCTTCTCCGGCGCGGCGGCCGCACGGAGCTCTTCCGGCGACAGGCCGAAGGCGGCGTCGCCGGCGAGCCGATCGAAGAGGTCCGCGGGCGCGCCGGTCGCGGTGCGGACCTCCGCAGAGGCGCGCGCGTGGACGCGCAGTCTCTCGTGGAGCTCCTGCCGGTCGCCGCCGCGGCGGACCGCCTCCATCATGAGGTTCTCGGTCGCGAGGAACGGGGCCTCGGCCGCCAGCCGCCGGGCCGAGACCTCGGGATGGACGACGAGCCCCCCGAGGACGTTCTCGAGCAGGATCAGTATCGCGTCCGACGCGAGGAAGGCCTCCGGAACGGCGATCCGCTTGTTCGCGGAATCGTCGAGCGTGCGCTCGAGCCACTGCGTGGCCGCCGTCATCGCAGTGTCGAGCGAGAGCGCGATCACGTGGCGCGCAAGCGAGCATACGCGCTCGGCCCGCATGGGGTTGCGCTTGTACGGCATGGCGGAGGAGCCGACTTGCGAGGTCTCGAACGGCTCCTCGAGCTCGCCCTCGTGCTGCAGGAGGCGCAGGTCGGCGCCGATCTTGTGCGCGGACTGGGCCAGGCCCGAGAGCGCGTGGACGACGCGGTCGTCCTGCTTGCGCGAGTAGGTCTGGCCCGAGACGACCTGGCGCCGGGCAAAGCCCGCGCGGGCCGCCAGCGCCCGGTCGAGCTCTTCGACCCTGGCCGAGTCGCCGTCGAAGAGGCGCAGAAACGAGGCCTGCGTGCCGGTCGCGCCCTTGGCGCCCAGGAACCGCAAGCCGGTTCGGACGGCGCGGACCTCCTCGAGGTCCGTCCGGAGATCGGCCGCCCAGAGCGTCGCCCGCTTGCCGACGGTCGTGGGCTGTCCGGGCTGGAAGTGCGTGTACGCCAGCGCGGGGAGGTCACGGTGCGCGAGCGCGAAGTCGCGCAGCTTCCGGAGCGTCGCGACGAGCCGCTTCTCGACCAGGGAGAGTCCCTCGCGCATCTGGATGAGGTCGGTGTTGTCGGTGACGTAGGCGGAGGTCGCGCCCCAGTGGATGATCCCTCTCGCGGCCGGAGCGGCCGCGCCGAAGACGTGCACGTGCGCCATCACGTCGTGGCGGGTTTTCGCCTCCTCGGCGGCCGCGGCGGCGAAGTCGACGTCGGAGAGGTGCGCGGCCATCTGCGCGATCGCCTCGTCCGTGATCGGCAGCCCGAGCCGCCGCTCCTCCTCGGCCAGCCACAGCCAGAGGCGGCGCCAGGTCTCGAACTTGAACCGCGGGGAGAAGACGGCGGACATCTGCGCGGAGGCGTAGCGCTCCGTCAGGGGATTGACGTAGGCCTCACTCATCCTCGGCGCCGGCCTCCTCCCCGATGTTGAAGAGGCTGATCTCGTCATTGCCGCACGTCAGGCACATCGCCTCGGCGATGCGTTCGCCTTCCATCTCGAAGACGTAGCAGGGCGTACCGCACGGTGAGCACATGAGGTAGTCGACCTCGCGGTCTTCGTCCTTCTTCTTCGGGGGGCCTTTTGGTGCTTCCACAAAGCGCCTCCTCGTCATTCTAACCGCTGTGCCGGGACATCATTTGTCCTTTCCGGGGCTATCCTGTAGTCGGTGGCCTCCGGAACCGTCCTCATCGGTCTGGCGCTCGCGATCCTCGTGATGGGAGCGGGCGCGGCGGCGCTCTTCCTGGCGCGGGCGAAGGAATCGGGGTCGCGGCTCGACCAGGTGCTCGCCGAGACGGCGCGCGCCCGCGAGGCCGCCCAGTCGGTCGACCGGCGGTTCGAGGAGCTGCGCCGGGGGATGGAAGCGCGGGTCGGCGGCGTGGAGAAGCGCCTCGACACGGGGCAGCAGAGCATCGCGGAGCACCTCGGCCGGTCGGGCCACATGCTTCAGGAAGTCGGCGAAAAGCTCGGGCGCCTGCACGAGGCCTCGCAAAGAATTGAAAAGCTGGCCGGCGAGGTCACGCGCCTCGAAGACTTGCTCAAGCCGCCGAAGCTGCGCGGAACCCTCGGCGAGATGTTCCTCGAGCAGGCGCTCGGACAGGCCCTGCCGCCCGGCTCCTTCGCGACGCAGCATCCCCTGGGCGACGGCGTGATCGTCGACGCCGTGGTGTTCGTGCAGGACCGGATGGTCCCGATCGACAGCAAGTTCCCGCTCGAGAATTACCGCCGCGCGCGCGAGGTCGAGGACGAGGGCGAGAAGAAACGCGCCCGCCAGCAGTTCGCACGGGACGTGAAGAAGCACGTGGACGGGATCGCCGAAAAGTACATTCGCCCCGCGGGCGGGACCTGCGACTTTGCACTCATGTACGTGCCGGCCGAGGCCGTGTACGCGGAGATCGCGGCGGACGGAGAGGAGGCCGCACTGGCCGACTACGCGGCCGCCAGGCGCGTCATCCCCGTCTCCCCGCGCCTGCTCTACGCGTACCTCTCGACCGTGGCCCTGGGGCTTCGCGGCATTGCGCTCCAGGAGAACGCAAAAGAGGTCCACCAGAACCTCGCCGACCTGTCGCGGCTCTGGGACCGCGTCGGCGGCCCGCTCGATAAGCTGGGCGGACACCTCGTCAACGCGCAAAAGCAGTACGACGAGACCTCGAAGGCGTTCGAGCGGTTCACCAATCGCCTCGAGACCATCGCCGAGAAGGCCGACGAGATCGAGGGCCCCGACGCCCCGGTCGCGCCCCTGCTGCCGCCTTCCTGACGCTCCGGGGACGGGAGACGGGAGACGGTAGACGGTAGACGGTAGACGGGAGAAGGGGGCGGGAGCGCACGAGGTTCAAAAACTAGAGGCTGTATTCCCAACGACTTGGCGCCGTTGCTTCCGTGCTCCGCATTCCGCTTTCCGTCTCCCGTCTTCCGTCTCCCGTCTTGCGTCCTGTAGTATCCGCCCTTCTCGCGCGAGCCCTTATGAGCCTCAGAGTCACTTCCGAAATCGGCAAGCTCAAGTCCGTTCTCGTCCACCTGCCCGGCCCGGAGATCGACCGGATGGTGCCGTCGATGATGGAGGAGCTCCTGTTCGACGACATCCTCTACGGGAACCGCGCCCGGGAGGAGCACCGGCGCTTCCAACAAGTCCTCGGCTATGTCGCCGACGAGGTGCTCGAGATTCAGGACCTCCTCGAGGAAGTCCTCCAGGTCCCCGAGCAACGGGGCGCGATCCTGGACGACCTCGGCAAGACGCTCGGATGGGGCCCGGACATGGACTATCGTCTGCGCGACCTGACGGCCGAGCAGCTCGCCGGGGTCCTTGTGACCGGGATCGAGAAACCGGCGCCCGAGATCGCGAGCGCGGCCGCGGAGCTCTACGCCCTGCCGCCGATCCCCAACTACTTCTTCCAGCGGGATCCCCTCGTCGTCGTCGGGGAGCGCGCGATTCGCGCGTCCATGGCGACGCCGGCGCGGCTGCGCGAGCCGCTGCTCTCCGGCTACGTCCTCTCGCTCCACCCGCGGTTCGCAACTCCGGAGGGCGGCAAGTTCTGGTTCCAGGAATTCTCCGCCGACTACGGCAAGCCTTCCTCCTACGCGCGCATGCGGCCGACGCTCGAGGGCGGCGACGTGCTCGTGCTGCGCGAAGACCTGCTCGCGATCGGCTACACGGAGCGCACGGAGAAGACGACCATCGAGCGGCTGGCCGAGGCGTTCAAGAAGCTCAAGTCGCCCATCAAGCGGATCCTGGTGGTCGCGATCCCGCCCGCGCGCTCGTACATGCACCTCGACACCGTCTTCACGATGATCTCGCAGGACGAGTGCCTCGTGTACGGCCCGATGATCCTGCCCGACGGCGCCGAGGAGGCCGACGTCTACGAGTGCGACCTGACCAAGCGCGAGATCACGTGGACCTCGGAGAAGGACCTGCTCTTCGCACTCAAGGCTCAGAAAATGGACCTGAAGCCCATCCGGTGCGGCGGCGAGGACCCGATCGCCGAGCGCCGCGAACAGTGGACCGACGGCGCGAATGCGTTTGCCCTCGCGCCCGGCGTCATCCTGATGTACGACCGCAACGAGGCAACGGCGGCCGAGCTCGCCCGGGCCGGCTACACGGTCGTGGACGAAGCGGACCTCCTGCTCGGCAAGGAAGAGCTCGAGCTCTGGAAGCCGTCGAAGAAGTACGTGATCCTTCTCGCCGCGCACGAGCTCTCGCGCGCCCGCGGGGGGCCCCGCTGCATGACGATGCCGCTCGTGCGCGAGGACCTGAAGCCGTGAACCGGGAAACGGTCAACGTCAAACGGAAAACGAGCCCGGACAGCCGAGGCGTCCATTCGTTTCCGGTTTCCCGTTTTTCGTTTCACGCACGATGAACCCCACCCCCTTCTTCTCCTTCGTCCGGCCGCTGGCCGTCGTCGCGTTCGGCGGCAACGCGTTGCTTCCGCCGGAGGACGACGGCTCGACCGGGCAGCAGCTCGAGCGGGCGCGCGAAGCCGTCCGCAAGCTCATCCCGATCATTGGAAAGGGCTACGAGCTGATCGTCGTCCACGGAAACGGCCCGCAGGTCGGCAACATCC
>JANMPW010000060.1:0-3928 GCA_031370065.1 Acidobacteriota bacterium | reverse complement strand
AGTCGTGCGAGAGCGGCGCCGTGTGCATCCTGGCGAACTTCACGCGTTCCTTCCGAAATGTGTCGGCGAGGGATACCGCGGGCGCCCCGGCGAGCTCCGGCAGGGGCGACGCCTTCGCGAGCCACAGGAGCCGCCGGAAGGCGTCGCGCAGCACGACTCCCCGCCCAGTTTTCTCCGCCTTGAGACCCGAGCTCTTCTTCGTGTCGAAGAGAACGACCACCGCCTCGACGGGGTCGACGGAGACGTACTCCATGGACCCCTCGCCCTCGAAAAAAAGCCCGACGATCTCGTCGCCCGCGCGCACCGGCGCCGCGCGGCCCGACTTCAGGGTGCAGTCGAAGTGCCCGGCCGAAAGACGCAGGCCCGACACCGCCACGGCGTCTCCGACCCGCAGGTGATCGAAGCGTTCGACGATCTCTGCGAGGCCGGGACCGTCGCCCGGGGCTACCGCGGACCGCAGGAAGAGGCAGAAACCCAGGATGAAGACCGCGCGGAGGGACTTCATGTGTTCATTCTAAGGGCAGCCAGAGAATAGAATCCGCCAAGGCTCCCATGACCCTTCCGTCCGGCTCCCCGCTCGGGACGTACGAGATCGTCGACCTGCTCGGGGTCGGCGGCATGGGTGAGGTCTACCGCGCCCGCGACCGCAAGCTCGGCCGGGAGGTGGCCATCAAGGTCCTGCCCGAGGAGTTGGCGCGCCATCCCGACCGCGTCTCGCTCTTCGAGCGAGAGGCCAGGATGCTCGCCGCCGTCAACCACCCGAACATCGCGGCAATCTATGGAGCCGAACAGGATGGCGAGACGCGCTACATCGTCATGGAGCTCGTCGAGGGCGAGACGCTCGCCCAGCGCCTGGTTTCGGGCCCGCTGACCGTCCCCGACACGCTGCGTGTCGCGTCACAGATCGCCGAGGCGCTCGAAGTCGCGCACGAGAAAGGTGTCATCCATCGGGACCTGAAGCCCGCGAACATCAAGATCACGCCCGAGGGCAAGGTCAAGGTACTCGACTTCGGACTGGCCAAGGCGATGGAGATGCCGTTTGCCGGCGACATGTCGAAGTCCCCCACGATCGTGATGTCCGAGTCGCGGCCTGGAGAGATCGTCGGAACTCCGGAGTTCATGAGCCCCGAGCAGGCGCGCGGTAAGGAGACGGATCGGCGCACCGACATCTGGGCCTTCGGCTGCATTGTTTTCGAAGCCCTGTCGGGCAAGCGCGCATTTACCGGCGAGACGGTCCCCGACGTCGTCGGTGCAATCCTGCACGTCGAGCCGGACTGGACGGCCCTGCCCACCCGCACTCCGGAGCGCATCCGCGAGCTGCTGCGTAAGTGCCTCGAAAAGGACCCGGGGCGACGCCTGCGCGATGCGGGCGACGCGCGCCTCGAGATCGAGTCCGCGCTCGCCGGGATGTCGGGCGCAGGAGCGCTCACGTCCGCCGGCAGGAGCGGGCGGTGGAAGACGCTGGCCGCCGTGGCGGCGGGCGTGGCGCTCGCGGTAGCGGCGTATTTCGTCGTCAAGCCGCGTATCAGCGGCTCCGACGCTCCGACCGGCGTCCGCCAGCTAGCGGTTCTCCCCTTTCGCAATTTGACGAGCGCGGCCGAGGGCGAGCTAATGGGGATGGCCCTCGCCGATACGGTCAGCGCCCGCCTGTTCAACGTGAACGGCCTGCAGGTCGTCACGCCGCGCGCGACCGACGAACGCCCGGACCCCAACGCCAGCATCGCCAGCGTCGCGCGACGGCTCGGCGCGAACACGCTGCTCCTGGGCACGCTCCAGCGCGAGAACGACCGCTACCGCATCACGTACCGCCTGCTCGACGCAAACGGGAAACAGATCGCCGCTAATGCGCTCGACGGCTCGGCGCTCTTCGCGCTCCAAGACCGGATCGCCGACAGCGTCGTGAAGGATCTGCGCCTGCGCCGCGGCGCGCAGCGCACCCCGACGCCCTCGGGCCTCGACACGCCGGCCGAGCAGGAGCGTTACCTCGAGGCGATCGGTTTGCTCCAACGCTACGACCGGCGCGACGGCGTCGAACGGGCATCGCGGATCCTCGAAAGGCTCGCGGCGGAGAAGCCCAACTCGGCGCTGGTCCAGTCGGCGCTCGCCCGGGCCGGCCTTGCCATGTACCGCCTCACGAGAGACCGATCCTGGGCGGACAAGGCCATCGCCGCGACCGATACGGCCCGCGGGCTCGACCCGGGTCTGCCCGAGGTCGACATCACCACAGGCGAGACGCTCCTCGCGACCGGCAAACCGAAGGAGGCGATCGTGGTGTTCCAGCGGGCCCTCGCCGCCCGGCCCGGCGACGTGAGAGCGCTGCTCGGCCTCGGGCGCGCTGCGGGCGCCGCCGGCGATACGCCTGCGGCGGAGGCCGCGCTGCGGCGGGCGACCGAGCTCGAGCCGTCGTTCGCCGCTTTCAACCAGCTCGCCGCCCTCTACTACACGCGCGGCAGGTACGGCGAGGCGGCCGACATGTTCCGGCGCGCGAGCCAGGCCGCTCCGGACAGCTACTCGGCCCTCGGAAACCTCGGCGGCGTCGAGACGATGCGCTGCAACTACCCCGCCGCCCTCGCAGCCTACCGCATGGCGCTCGCGCTCGATCCGAAGAACGCAGATATCGCATCCAACCTCGGAACCACGGAACTCTGGAGCGGACACGCCGCGGAGGCGGTCGCCGCGCTCGAGCTGGCGTCGCGTCAATCGCCTCGAAGCTTCGCGATCTGGGGCAATCTCGGCGATGCCTATCGCCGCGCCCAGTCCCCGGCCGCCAAGGCGGACCAAGCGTACGAGCGCTCAATCGCGCTCGCCCGGGAAGGGCTGCGCCTGAATCCCGCGGACACCGAGGCGCTGGGATTCCTCGCGACCGGATTGGCGAAGACCGGCCGGGCCGCCGAAGCCGCCGATCCGATGCAGCGGGCGCTTGCCGCCGACGCGAACGACCCTGCGGCCCTCGCCGACGCTGCCGTGGTCGCAGCGCTCGCGGGCCGCGACACCGAGGTCCTCGAGTTCCTGCGCCGGGCAGCCGCCGCCGGCTATTGCCGCGACATCATCGCGCGCCAGCCGGAGTTCGTCCGCCTGCGCGAGAATCCGAACTTCCGTTCGATCATCGCCGCGCCGCAAAAAGCGGCCGGTAGCTGAGGCTAGGAGGATGTGATGGGGAACTCAAAATTCCGGGCGATCGCGATCGCGATTCTCGTCTCGCTTATCATCGGCGGTGCCGCCGGCTACTTGATCGGACATCGCGCGGGCGTCAAGGAGGCAAGCGCCGCCACACTCCTTGGAGCAAAAGTCGTCTACATCGGGCCGGACGTGAAGAAGGTGAACCCGCCGGAGCTGCCGATTTCATTCCGAAATAAGGACGTCGTCTACTGGAAGCCGTGGCCGCCTTCCGTCCACTATGCCGTCGGCGTCGTCTTCAAGAAGGGCCAGTTTCCCCAGACCGCGCAAGGCGAGCCGCCGTTCGTCGGAGGGCAGCCTAACACCGATCAGACGATTCAGTGCGGCGGCGGAAGCTGCTTCTCCTACGACATCAATCCGAACCTTGGGCCGATCCTCCAAAACCTTCCAACGCGCAGTCTCACGTACGACTACTGGCAGTCCCTGGACAACGGGGGGCTCGCCGACGCCCGCATCATCATCAACTGGTAAGCAGCGGGCTCAAGCCCCGAGCTTCAACCCGAACCCGTTCGCGACGAGGAGCAGGGTCAGGGCGATCATGACGACGGTCGTGACCCAGGCGACGGCGTTGAAGGCGCGGCCGTTGACCTGATCGCCCATGAGCTCTTCTCGGTTGACGAGGAGCAGCATGAAGACGAGCACGAGCGGCAGGGCGATGCCGTTGGCGAGCTGCGAGAGGAACATCACGCGGATGAGCGGGAAGCCCGGCCAGAGGACGACCGCCGCGCCGAGCACGATCATCGCCGTGTAG
>JANMPW010000094.1:0-2266 GCA_031370065.1 Acidobacteriota bacterium | reverse complement strand
GGGTGCGGATCGCGGTGGATGCGATGGGGGGAGACCACGCCCCCCAGGTCAACGTCGACGGCGCGATCGCGGCCGCCCGCGAGTTCGGAATTGCCTGCCTCCTCGTCGGCAGGGCTGCGGAGCTGGAGAAGCTGGTCCGCGAGTCCGGGTACACCGGGTCCGACATCGAGATCGTGGATGCGCCCGAGGTCGTCACGATGGACGATCCGGCGACGGCGGCGATCCGCAAGAAGCGCAACTCCTCGATCCGCATCGCGGCCAACTGCGTGCGCGACGGGCGCGCCGAGGGGCTGGTCTCGGCCGGACACACCGGGGCCGCGATGGTCTGCGCGAAGTTGGTCGTCGGCATGATCGAGGGCGTCGACCGGCCGGCGCTGGCCACCGTCCTGCCCAACCTCAAGGGGCACTGTCTGCTGCTCGACGTCGGCGCGAACCCGGACACCAAGACGCCGCACTTTCGCGAGTTCGCGGTCATGGGCTCGATCTACGCCGAGCTCGCCTTCGGCAAGAAGGCCCCATCGATCGGCCTCATGTCGATCGGCGAGGAGGAATCCAAGGGCACCGACAAGACCAAGGAAGCCTTCAAGGCCCTGAAGGAAACCGGCTTGAACTTCATCGGCAACGTCGAGGGCCGCGACGTTTTCAACGGCGCGGTCGACGTGATCGTCACGGACGGCTTCACCGGGAACGTGATCCTCAAGGTCTCCGAGGCGCTGGCCGAGATGGTGGAGAACCTTCTGCGCGAGGAGATCAAGCGGACGCTGCAGGCCTCCGTCGGCTTCCTCCTCTCGAAGTCGGCCTTCCGCCGCTTCAAGCAGCGCCTCGATTACTCGGAGTACGGCGGCGCGCCGCTGCTCGGGATCAAGGGATGCGTGATCATCTGTCACGGCCGTTCGTCGGCCAAAGCCGTCAAGAACGCGATCCGTTTCGCCGCCGAGTTCTCGCGCCGGAATCTCGCCGAGAAGATCCAGGCCCAGATCGCCGAGCTCCACTCGCGCGAAGAGCGGCTGGCGAAGGCCTGATGGGCAACGTCGAAAGAGGCCGGAGATGATCCGCGCGAAGGTCCTCGGCACGGGGGCGGCCGTCCCGAAGAAGATCCTCTCGAACGCGGACCTCGAGAAGCTCGTCGAGACCTCCGACGAGTGGATCACCTCGCGCACGGGCATCCGCGAGCGCCACATCGTCTCCGAGGGCGAGCACTTCTCGGACCTCTGCACGCGCGCGGGCGAGCTCGCCTTGAAGCGCGCGCAGGTCAAGCCCGAAGACGTGGACATGATCCTCGTCGGGACGATCTCGGGCGACATGCCCTTCCCGGCGACGTCGTGCCTCGTGCAGCGCAATCTCGGCGCGGTCCACGCCGCCGCGGCGGACGTGGCCGCCGCCTGCGTCGGCTTTCTGTATTCGCTCCACCTCGCCGACGGCCTCATCCAGTCGGGCAAGGCGCACAACGTGCTGGTCATCGGCGGCGAGATCCTCTCGCGCTACGTGGATTGGACCGACCGCAACACCTGCGTCCTCTTTGGCGACGGCGCCGGGGCCGTCCTGCTCCAGGCGACGAAGGGCGACCACGGCATCCTCGGCAGCATCATGAAGTCCAACGGCGCGTACCACGACTTCATCTGCATGCCGGGCGGCGGCTCGGACCATCCCGCCAACGACCCGAAGTCGATCGAGGAGCGCCTTCCCTTCATCAAGATGAAGGGCAACGAGACGTTCAAGGTCGCGGTCAAGGCGATGGCCGACGTGTCGACGGAGCTCCTGACGGAGCAGGGCTTCACGAAAGAGCAGGTGAGTCTCTTCATCCCGCACCAGGCGAACCTCCGCATCATCAATGCCGTCGGCGAACGGCTGAAGATCGACCCGGCGAGGGTCTATAAGAACGTGGACCGCTTCGGAAATACCTCCGCGGCTTCGATCCCGATCGCCCTCGACGAATGCGTTCGCGACGGCAAAGTGAACTCCGGCGACATGGTGCTCCTGACCGCGTTCGGGGCGGGGCTGGTGTGGGGCAGCGTGTTGCTGCGATGGTAGATAGGGTCGTGAGTTGTGGTCATGAGTTGTAAGACGGCTGACCCATTCGCGGTAACGCTTGTTTCGATGACCCAAGACGCATGACCGCTCCGGGCGGTCGGCTCGCCCTTCTGTTTCCCGGCCAGGGCTCGCAGTCCGTCGGCATGGGCAAGGCGCTCTACGAGGCGTCGGCTGCGGCGCGGGCGGTCTTCGACGAGGCGGATGCGGCGGTCGGCTTCGCGCTGTCGCTGCTGTG
>JANMPW010000093.1:0-8176 GCA_031370065.1 Acidobacteriota bacterium | reverse complement strand
TACCGACGACTCCGGCGCCGACTGGATGCTGCAGGGCGATGCCGTCTATGCCCTGAACTCGCTCGCGCTCGATCCATCGAGTGGAGACACCCTTTACGCGGGGTATGCATCGTCCGGGGGCGCGGGCGTCGTGAAGAGCGTGGACGGCGGAGCAAGCTGGAATCCGGCGACCAATGGTCTCAGCGTGTCCACTCTCTATCGGCTCTCGATATCGCCGAGCGCTCCCGGCCACCTGCTCGCCTCGAGTCAGGACGGTCTCTTCGGCACGTCCGACGCGGGAGGTCTCTGGGGCCCGCTCTACGCCGGCGACGTTCGCGCCGCCGCCTTCGACCCGGCGGACACATCGATCCTGTACGCGGGCCTGGCGAACGTGTCGTCCTCCGGATTCGGGGTTCTGCGGTCCGACGACGGCGGTGCGACATGGGTTGCGCCTCCGGGGATCCCGGTGGGGTACCTCCACGTCAACGACTTCGTCGTGTCGGCGGCCGATCCCTCGCGTGTCTACGCCGCTGCTTCGAGCTCCGTTTACCGCAGCGTGGACCGGGGTGCCAGCTTCGCGCCGGCCAACACGGGACTGCCCTCGATGCCCGGAATCGCGCCGTTCCGGCTGGCCGCCGATCCGGCGCACGCGGGGACGCTCTATATGCTGGCGGGACTTGGCGGCGCCGCTGCTTCCGCGGGCGTGGACGTGCCACAGGCCATACCGGGTAACGTTTTTCGGACGACGAACGGAGCCGATTCGTGGGCCCCGCTGCCCGGGTTCCTTCCGGTCCTCGGAGAGCTGGATCTTTCCGTCGGGGCGAGCGGGCGGGTGCTGTACGCCGCCACGATCAGCGGCGTTTTCCAGTTCGAGCGATCCTTCCTGGACGTTCCCGATGCGAATCCTTTCTGGTCCGCCGTCGATGCCGCCGCGATGAACGGGGTGACGGCCGGATGCGGCGGCGGAAACTATTGCCCCGGAGCGTCGACGTCGAGGGCGAGCGTCGCGGTGTTTCTTCTGCGCGGCAAGAACGGAGTCGCTTACGCGCCGCCGGCGGCGACCGGGACGGTCTTTGGCGACGTGGCGGCCGACTCGCCCGCCGCTGACTTCATCGAGGAGATTGCCAACGAGGGCGTCACCGCCGGCTGCGGCGGAGGGAACTATTGTCCCGGCGCACCGCTGACGCGGGCCTCCATGGCGGTTCTCCTGCTCAAGACGGAGCACGGCAGCGGCTTCGTCCCGCCGCCCGCCACGGGTCTCGTGTTCGGCGACGTCCCGACCGACGCTTTCGCCGCCGACTGGATCGAGCAGCTCGCCGCCGAGGGCGTCACCGCCGGCTGCGGCGCGGGCAACTTCTGTCCCGACGCGACCGTTTCGCGGGCCCAGGCGGCGGCGCTCGTCGTGCGCGCGTTCGGCCTGTCCTGAACCCTCGGGCCAAAGCGCCCGCTTTCGGTATGATCCCGTCCCAATGAAGGGGCTCATCCTGTCCGGGGGCAAGGGGACGCGCCTGCGTCCGCTGACCTACACGCGCGCCAAGCAGCTCGTCCCGATCGCCAACAAGCCGGTTCTTTTTTACGGCGTCGAGGCGATCGTCTCGGCGGGGATCAAGGACATCGGGGTCGTCGTGGGGGATACCCGGGAGGAGATCCAGGCGGCCCTCGGGGACGGCTCCCGGTTCGGCGCGCGGGTGACGTACATCGAGCAGGACGCCCCGCGCGGGCTCGCGCACGCGGTGCTCATCTCCGAGTCGTACTTGAAGGGCGAGCCCTTCGTAATGTACCTCGGCGACAACGTGATCGCCGACGGCATCACGGCACTCGTGGACGACTACCGCAAGCTCGGCTGCAACTCGCAGATCCTGCTCGCAAAGGTGCCCAATCCGTCGCAGTTTGGCGTGGCGGAGCTCGAGAACGGGCGCGTCGTGCGCCTGACCGAGAAGCCGAAGGAGCCCAAGTCCGACCTCGCGCTCGTGGGCGTCTACATGTTCGACGACTCGATCTTTGAAGCGGTCAAGGCGATCCGTCCGAGCCCGCGCAACGAACTCGAGATCACCGACGCGATCCAGTGGCTGGTGGACCACGGCAAGAGCGTGCACCCGCACCTCGTCTCGGGTTGGTGGAAGGACACCGGCAAGATCGAGGACATGCTCGAGGCCAACCGCATCATCCTGGACACTTTCACGGCGGCCGGCCTCGATAACGTCGGTCCCGGCTCACGCGTCGAGGGCAAGGTCGTCATCGAGAAGGGCGCGAAGCTCGAGAACGCCACGGTGCGCGGTCCCGCGGTCATCGGGGCCGGCGCCGAGATCCGCGACGCCTTCGTCGGCCCGTACACGGCCATCGGCCCCGACTGCCTCATCGACCGCTGCGAAATCGAGAACTCGATCGTGCTCGAGGGGTCGCGGCTGGAAAGGATCCCGGTCCGAATCGCGGACTCCCTGATCGGCAAGCACGTGCGGATCCACCCGGGACTCGAGCGGCCCCGCGTCCACCGCTTCCTCGTCGGCGACAACTCGGAGATCGGCATTGTATGAAGATTCTCGTCACGGGCGGCTGCGGCTTCATCGGGTCGAACTTCATCCGCCACGTGCTCGCCTCGCGCGGGGACGGCGTCTCGATCGTCAACCTCGACAAGCTGACCTACGCCGCTAATCCAGCCAACCTCGCCGACGTCGCCCAGCGGCCCAACTACCGGTTCGTGCGCGGCGACATCGTCGATCCGGACGTCGTCGGCGTGGCGATGGAAGGCTGCGACACGGTCGTCAATTTCGCGGCCGAGACGCACGTGGACCGCTCGCTGCTGGGCGACGCGTCCTTCATCGAGACAGACATGCGCGGCGTCTTCGTGCTGCTCGAGGAGGCTCGGCGCCGCGGCGTGCGGAAGTTCGTGCAGATCTCGACCGACGAGGTCTACGGCTCGATCGCGAGCGGGTCCTTCACGGAAGATTCGCCGCTCAATCCCCGCAACCCCTACGCGGCATCGAAGGCAGGCGGCGACCGGCTCGCGTACTCCTACTGGGCCTCCTACGGCATACCGGTGGTCATCACGCGCGCCTCGAACAATTACGGTCCGTACCAGTACCCCGAGAAGCTCATCCCGCTCTTTGCGACCAACGCCGTCGACGACCTGCCGTTGCCCCTCTACGGAGACGGCCGCAACGTGCGCGATTGGCTCTTCGTGCGCGATCATGCCGCGGCGGTCGATTTTCTCCTCGACGCGGGTGCGTCGGGGGAGACGTACAACATCGCCGGAGGCAACGAGGCGGAGAACATCGAGATCACGCGCCGGGTCCTGCGCGAGCTCGGCAAGCCCGAGAACCTGATTCGCTTCGTGGACGACCGGCCGGGGCACGACCGGCGCTACTCCCTCGACGCGTCGAAGCTCGCGAAACTCGGGTTCGTGTCCTCGACCGCGTTCGAGGAGGGCCTCTCCGAGACCGTCCGCTGGTACCGGGACCACGAAGCGTGGTGGCGGCCCATCAAGGAACGCGACGCGGCGTACCGCGAGTTCTACCGCACGCAATACGAGCAGCGGCTGGCCAACTCTTCCGCGACGGCCAAGAAGACGGGATAGAAAGATCGGTCGCATGGCGGACGCGGGCGGCGCCTCCTTCGAGACCGACGCGGCCCTGCTCGCGGTTGCCCGTCCGGTCCCGCGCTCGCGGCGGCGCGTCCTCGTCACGGGGGCGGGGGGGATGCTCGGCTCCGACCTCGTTCCCGCGCTTGCGGCCGCGGGGCACGAAGTGCTCGCGCGCCCGAAATCGGACCTCGACATCGCCGACGTGAAGGCGGTCGCCCGGACGCTGCGCGAGCTCTCGCCCGACGTCCTCGTCAACTGCGCCGCCTTCACGAAGGTGGACGACTGCGAGACCGAGCCGCGCGCTTTTGAGATCAACGCGAAGGCCGTGGGCAACCTCGCGGACTCCTGCGGGCACGTCGGCGCGCAGCTCGTCCAGATCTCGACGGACTTTGTGTTCGACGGGGGCAAGGGCGCCCCCTATCTGGAAGACGACCCGGTGAATCCGCTCTCCGCCTACGGACGGAGCAAGCGCATGGGGGAAGAGGCGGCGCTGCGCCTGCACGGCAGCCTCGTCGTGCGCGCCTCGTGGCTCTTCGGAGAGTACGGCTGGAACTTCGTCGAGGCGATCTTGAAGCAGGTGGAGGGCGGAAAGAACCGGCTCTCCGTCGTCGCCGACCAGGTCGGGCGCCCGACGGCAACGACCGATCTCTCCGAGGCGATCGTCACGCTCCTGGAGGCGGGCGCCTCCGGCGTCTTTCATTTCGCCAACCGAGGCGAGGTCTCCTGGAACGAGTTTGCGCGCGAGATTCTCTGGCTGGCCGGGCGCGGCGACGTTCTTGTCGATCCCACGACCTCAGCGTCGCTCGCGCGGCCCGCGCGCCGTCCGGCCTACTCGGTCCTCGACACCGGCAAATACGAGCGGCTGACCGGGCGCCCGATTCGCCCCTTCCGCGACCCGCTCGCCGAGTACCTCGCCCGCCGCGCGCGCCCGGAGGCGTGAGGAGTGGGGAGGCAGAAGTGACTCCGAGTTTCTTCGGGGGCCGGCTCGCCGGGGGCGGGTAAACTCACCGGGAATCGACGTTCGAGACAGGAGTCAACGCGCATGCGCCGACTGATCTTCGGAATCGGCTGTCTTCTTTCCGCGACCCTCGCCGCGGTGCCGTCCCCGCGGCCCTTCACCCTCGATGATCTCGCGCGAATGCGTAGCGTCTCCGATCCCGACATCTCGCCGGACGGCGCGCGGGTGGCCTACACGGTGCGGACGACGGATTTCAAGGAAGACAAGCGCGAGAGCCACATCTGGATGACGAGCTGGGACGGGAAGGAGACCGTCCGCCTGACGGCGGGCAAGGAATCCGAGACGACGCCGCGCTGGAGCCCGGATGGGAGGTTCATGGCCTTCGTGTCGAACCGCGGCGACGAGAACGAGGTTTCCCAACTCTGGATTCTCCCGCGGGCCGGGGGCGAGGCGGAGAAGATCACGGAGTTGAAGGGGGGAGTCGAGGACTTCGACTGGTCTCCCGACGGGAAGCGCCTCGTGCTCGTTGTCAGCGATCCCGACCCGGAGGCGGCCGTCGAGAAAGAGGGATCCAAGAAACCGAGGACGAAGAAGCCGATCGTGATCGACCGGTTCCAGTTCAAGCTCGATGGCTACGGCTACCTCGTGGACCGGCACAAACATCTCTACCTCCTGGATCGCGACAGCCGGAAGGTCGAGCCCTTGACGACCGGGAACTACGACGAGCTGCTGCCCTCGTGGTCGCCCGACGGCAAGGCGATCGCCTTCGTCTCCAAGCGCGGGCCGGATCCGGACCGCACCGACAACTGGGACGTGTTCGCGATCGAGCCGCGCATCGGCGCCGCGGCGCGGCAGCTGACGACCTTCGCCGGCGCGGACAACGATCCGGAGTGGGGCGACAGCCGCCTCGCCTGGAGCCCGGACAGCAAGTCCATCGCGTACGTGCAGGGCGGGCCCGACAAGCTCATCTACTTCGCGGTCCACAAGCTCGCGGTCGTTCCGGCCGCGGGCGGCCCGGAGCGGGTGCTGACCGCCGACCTCGATTTGAACGTGCTCTCGCCCCGCTTCACGGCCGACGGCTCGGCGATCCTCTTCACGCTCGAGGAGGACCAGGCCGTCCACCTCGCGAAGATTCCGGCCGCGGGCGGTAGGGTGGAGCGCCTCGTCGGCGGGCGGCGCGTGGTCTCGGCCTTCTCGACGGCGGGCAACGGCCACACCGCGATCCTCGCGAGCACGCCCGGCGTTCCGGCGGAGGTCTACGCGATCGACGCGGGGGAGCCCCGCCGTCTTTCCACCCAGAACGACTCCTGGCTCGCCGAGGTCCGCCTCGGCGCGGTCGAGGAAACGAGCTTCAAGAGCAAGGACGGGACCGAGATCCACGGGTTCGTCGTGAAGCCGCCGGACTACCAGCCCGGCCGCCGCTACCCTGCGGTGCTGCGCATCCACGGGGGGCCGGTCGGACAGTTCGAGCTCTCCTTCGACGAAGAGTGGCAGTGGATCGCGTCGAACGGGTACGTCGTCATCGCGGCCAACCCGCGGGGCAGCTCCGGGCGGGGCGAAAAGTTTCAGGCCGCAATTTATGCCGACTGGGGGCACAAGGACGTGGAGGACGTGCTCGGTGCGGTGGACGATGCCGTCGGCCGCGGCCTCGCGGACCCGGAGCGGCTCGCCGTCGGCGGCTGGAGCTACGGCGGCATGATGACCAACTACGTCATCGCGTCGACGACTCGCTTCAAGGCGGCCACGAGCGGCGCGGGGATCTCCAACGCCTTCGCCGGGTACGGCACCGACCAGTACGTGCGCGAGTACGAGCAGGAGCTCGGGACCCCGTGGAAGAACTTCGATTCGTACCTGAAGGTTTCGTTTCCATTCCTGCATGCGGACCGGATCACGACGCCCACGCTCTTTCTCTGCGGAGAAGAGGATTTCAACGTTCCGCTCATCAACTCGGAGCAGATGTACCAGGCCCTGAAGAGTCTGGGCGTCGCGACCGAGCTCGTGATCTATCCGGGCCAGCACCACGGGATCCGGAAGCCGACCTACGTCCGCGACCGGCTCGAGCGGTACGTCGCGTGGTACGACAAGTACGCGAAGGGCGTCAAGGCGGCGACGACGGCCGCGGCGCCCCCGGGTGACGCGGGGGCCCGCTGAGCGCAGGAGTCCGATGACGCCCGCGGAATGGAAACGCAAGGCGGTCCACGCGGGCATGGGCTTCTTTGCCCTGGCGCTGCGGTACCTCGACTGGAAGGCGGCCGCTCTCTGCGCGGGCGCGGCGCTCGCGTTCAACGTGTTCGCGATGCCGCGGATCGGCCGCGCCATCTACCGCAATGCCGTGCCGCGGCGCGATACGGGGATCGTCGCGTACCCGGCGATGGTCCTGCTGCTCATCCTGGTCTTCGGCAAAACGGACCTGCCGCTCGTCGCCGCCGTCTGGGCCATGATGGCCTTTGGCGATCCGGCGGCGGCGATCGCCGGACGGACCGTCGGCGGGCCGGCGCTGCCATGGAATAGGGACAAGACATGGGTTGGCCTGCTCGCGAACTGGGCCGTGGCGGGCGCAACCTCCGTCGCGGTGTTCTCCTTCGTGGTGCGCCAGCCGCCGAGGCCCGACGCCGTGCTGGTCCTGATGATCGGCGCCGCCCTCTTCGCCTTTCTCGAGTCGGCGCGCTCGGGCCTGGACGACAACATCGTCGCGGCGCTTCCGACGGCCCTGGCGGTCTACAGCCTGGGCATCGGGGGCGCGCCGGCGTGGATCTCGTCCGCATCGGGAAAGGGCCTCGCGATTGCCCTGGCGGTCAACGTCGCGGTCGCGGCCCTCATGCGAGGCCTGCGCGTGGTGAGTGCGTCGGGAGCTCTGGCGGGGGCGGTGGCGGGCTTTCTCATCCTTGCCGCGGGCGGGTGGGGCGCCTATGGCCTGCTCTGGACGTTTTTCCTCGCCGGGACGCTTGCGACGAAGATCGGCTACCGGCGCAAGGCCGCGGCCGGCCTGGCGCAGGGCAACGAGGGCCGGCGCGGAGTGGCCAATGTCGCCGCCAACTGCATTGTTCCGGTGGCGCTCCTGCTGCTCGGCCTGCCTTCCATCGCGTTTGTCGCGGCCTTCGGCGCCGCGCTCGCCGACACGCTCGGCACGGAGGTCGGCACGCTCTACGGCCGGCGCGCGTTTTCGCCCCTGACCTTCCGCGAGCTTCCCGCGGGGACGCCCGGCGCCATCTCGTGGCCGGGCACCGCGGCGAGCCTCGCCGGGGCGGCGCTCGTGGCGGCCGCCGGATGGGGCTTCGGTCTCCTCCCGGCGTCGCTCGTCTCTGCCGCCGCACTCGGCGGGTTCCTCGGCGCCGTCTCGGAAAGCGTCGTCAATGATTTCGGACGCCGCAACGGCTTCGCCCTCGACCACGAGTTCGCGAACGCCCTGAACACCTTCGTCGGCGCGATGGCCGCGCTGCGCATCGGGCGGGCATGAAGCGCTATGTCCGCCTCGTCCGCCCGTTCACGCTGCTTCCTCCGCTCGTGGGCATCGTCTCGGGCGCGGTCTGCGCCTTCGGCTCGGCGCACAACCCGGATCCCGCGCGGCGCGTGACGTGGGCGGTCGTTCTCACCGTCGCGATCGGCTCGCTCTGCGCCTCGGCGATGAACGCCGCCTCGAACGTCGTCAACCAGATCGC
>JANMPW010000010.1:0-6024 GCA_031370065.1 Acidobacteriota bacterium | reverse complement strand
GGGTCGTGCGGATCGTAGGAAAAGAGGGAAAGAACGGCGAGCAGCCCGGCGAGCAGCAGGAGGATGCCGATCGCCTCGCTCGCGAGACGGCTCTTGCGGAACGGTGTTTCGCTCAATCGCCGCCATTATCGGACGGAAAGGCAGAAAGGGCTACTCGAGCCCGCGGCGGCAGCCAGGATCGGCGGCAGGCGCATCGTCGGGCTCCGGCCGAGCATGGTCGACTTCCCGTCCCCGGCGCCGATCGGCGATATAAATAGGGCGTGACGCGGGAACCCTTGAAACGGATCCTTTTTCTCTGCACCGGAAACGCGGCGCGCAGCCAGATGTCCGAGGCCCTGGCGCGCATCGACTACCCCGACCTGCTCGATCCGGTCTCGGCCGGCTCCCGGCCGGCCGGATTCGTCCATCCCCTCGCCACTATGGCCATCGAGGAGCTCGGATTCGGCCTGGAAGAGGCCTACTCGAAATCGGCCGAGGGATTCCGCGAGCAGGCGTTCGACCTCGTGGTCACAGTCTGCGACTCCGCCGCCGCCGACTGCCCGACCTGGCCGGGAGCCAAACACCTCGTCCACTGGTCGGTCGAGGATCCGAGTTTCGTGCCGGGCGACGAGGCCCGGCGCATGGCCGCTTTCCGTGCGACCCGCGACGACCTGCGCAAGCGGATCGACAGCATGATGGAAGCGCTGCGGCGCTCGCACCCGAAGCGCAAGGACATGGGTCTGCTCGAGGAGGCAGTCCCCATCCTCGAGGACGCGCTGCGGCCGCACGGCTTCAAGTTCAACGGCGTGCGCGAGGAGAAGGCGGACAACCGGAGCGTCGCGGTCGGGCAGTTCGCCCGCAGGGGCCGGGCGCTCGAGCTCCAGGTCCGTTCCGGAGTCGGGATCGCCATCTGGTCCGCGGGCGACCGGCGCATGCTCCACCCGGACTACATGGAGTGCCTGAACGCCTCGAGCCGGATGCGGTATCCCGGGCTCTCCAAGGATCCCCTCGACGCTTTCCGGCGCCTGCGCGCGGACATCGCCCGCTTCGCCGAACCGTTCCTGACCGGCAAGGGCATCAAGGAGTTCGAGCGTTTCTTCGACGCGCGCAAGGGCGCCGGGTCGAAGGCGGGACCGGCCTGAGAACGCGCGCCCACAAAGTCACGTCTGGCGCGGCCTAACGCGCGAAGACCTCGTCGTAGGCCGCCCCGCATGTCTCCTTGAAGCGATCCGCGTAGCCCTCGTAATCCTTGTACGCCGGAAGGCTCACGCCGGCGAGAAACTGCTCCTTCGATTTCCCCGCCGCCTTCGCGGCCTGCGCGGCCGCCAGCACGTCGGCGATGAACAAGCGAAACGTCTTCAGGCCCGCCAGGCCGGTCACCTCGCCGTGTCCCGGGATGATCACGACGTTCGGCGGCACGCGCGCGATCACGCCGTCGATCGCCGCGAGGTATCCCTTCGTCGACCCGCCGTGCTTCACGTCGATGAAAGGGACGGTCCGGTGGAAGAAGAGGTCTCCCATATGGAGGACGTTCGCCTTCTCGAAATAGACGACGCTGTCGCCGTCGGTGTGCGCGGGCGGCGTATGCCAGATCCCGATCGTCTCGTCTCCCGCGTGGATCCGCAGTTCCGAGTCGAACGTCAACACGGGCGCCGCAATCTCCTCGACCTTGACCTTTTTCGCCCAGGCGATGGCGTTCTCGAGGGACTGGATGTCCTCGGCTTCGTTCTTTTTCTTCGCTTCCTCCAGGTACCCCGGGTAGTACTGGAGAATGTCGGCCGGCGACGCGAGCATTCGCTTGCGGACGTTGTCCTGCGCGATGATGACGGCGAACTGCCGGAAGACCTCGTTGCCGCCCGTGTGGTCGCCGTGGTGGTGTGTGTTGACGAGATACTGGATGGGCCGGTCGGTCACGCTCCGAATCCTCTCAACGATTCCCGGTGCGATGTCCTTGAACTGGGAGTCGACCACGACGACCGCGTCCGGCCCGACGAAGAAACCGACGTTGCCCCCGCGGCCATAGAGAGCGTAAACGCCGCCGGCAAGCGGCTTGAGCCGGAAGACGTCGTCGGTCTTGCGTTCGTGGTGGCCGGGCGTCGGCGTGGGCTTGGGCTGCGCCAGGCCAACAGTCGCGGCAAGCATGAGCGCCGCGCCGCAAATCGCTTTTCGCATGAGGCCTCCGTTCTCGCGGCAGACTCTATACTCTGGAAGGATGCCCCGTCCGGTCTCCAATCCCCCGAACCCCTGGCAGTCGGTGCACGCCGAGTACCTGGGCGAGCCGCCCGCGGCCGAGCTCGAGGTCTTCGAGGAAGAGGCGCGCTCGATCATCGCGGAGAACGAGAGTCCGGACGTCGGCTTTCGCTACAGCGTCAATCCCTACCGCGGATGCTTTCACGCGTGTTCCTACTGCTATGCCCGTCCCACGCACCAGTACCTCCGCTGGGGGGCGGGCACGGACTTCGACCGCAAGATCGTCGCGAAGGTCAACGCGCCGGAGCTCCTGCGGCGCGAGCTGACGCGAAAGTCCTGGAAGGGCGACACCATCGTCTTCTCGGGCGTGACCGACTGCTACCAGCCGACCGAAGCGGTCTACGGACTCACGCGGCGCTGCCTCGAAATCTGCCGTGACTTCCGAAACCCCGTCGGCATCGTGACCAAGGGCGCTCTCGTGCGGCGGGACATCGACGTCCTTTCGCTGCTGGCGCTGGAGGCGCAGGTCACGGTGTACGTGAGCGTCCCGTTCGCCGACGACCGCACCGCACGGGCGATCGAGCCGAACGTCGCCACGCCCGCGCAGCGCATCGAAACGATCGCACTCCTCGCCGCGGCCGGCATCCGCACGGGCGTCGCCGTGGCGCCCGTCATTCCCGGTTTGAACGACAGCGACATTCCGAAGATCCTCGCGCGGGCGCGCGAGGCGGGAGCCGTGAAGGCGTTCATCACGCTGCTGCGCCTCCCGGCCGAGACGCGCCTTGTGTTCGAGGAGCGCCTCGCCCAAGCTTTCCCGGACCGCGCCGCGCGCGTGTTCTCGAACCTCGAGCAGACGCGCGGGGGCAAGCGCAACGACAGCCGCTTCGGCGCGCGGATGGGGGGCGTCGGGTCGCGCTGGCAGGCGATCGAACGCCTCTTCGCGGTCGAGTGCCGCCGTCTCGAATTGAACCGCGACGAGGATGCACGGCCGCACACGAGCACCTTCCGGCGGCCCACCCCGGCGCAGAAGGGTCTCTTCGAAGGGCTATGAGCTTTATATCGCAAAGTACTTTACAACGAGTCGCAAGCCGCCCCATACTCCGCCCGTGCTCCCCTTCGCGCCGCGTGCCGAGGATCAGATCCGTTTCATTCGCGACACGATGGAACGCGCGTCCACCTTCACGGCCGTCCCCGGCCTCGGAGGCGTCGCGATGGGCTCCATCGCGCTCGCCACGGCGGCGGTGTCGCTCGGGGCGAAGACCCAGGAGCAGTGGCTCGGGACCTGGCTGGCCGGCGCGTGCTTCGCCATCGCGCTCGGCCTCGCGGCGATGGCCCGCAAGGCTCGCCGCACCCACACCGACCTCTTCTCCGGACCGGGCCGTCGCTTCCTGCTGATGCTCGTGCCGCCACTCGGCGCCGGCGCGGTCCTGACGCTCGCGCTCGAGCGCGGGGGACTCGTCCCGCTGCTGCCGGGCGTCTGGCTGCTTCTCTACGGCACCGCCATCGTGACGGGAGGCGCCCACGCCATTCGCCTCGTGCTCGTGATGGGCGCACTGTTCATGCTGCTCGGCTGCGCCGCCCTCTCCTCCCCCGCCGCGTGGGGCACCGCGTATCTCGCCGCCGGATTCGGCGCGCTGCACATCGGCTTCGGCGTCGCGATCGCGCGGAGGCATGGTGGCTAGACCGAACCCGAGGTCCCGAGTCTCGAGCCCCGGGGGCCGGGTTGCAGCAAGGGTCGCGGCGAAGCCGGAGAAACGGGGCATCCCCGAGCTCGACCGCGTCATCCACGAGCGAATGCGGCTGGCGATCGTCAGCGCGCTGGCCGCGAACGCCACGCTGTCCTTCCTGGAGCTGCGCTCGCTCCTCGATGCGAGTGATGGCAACCTGTCGGTCCACGCGCGCAGGCTCGAGGACGCCGGCTACGTCGCCTGCACCAAGACGTTCGAGAGCCGGGTACCCAGGACGACCTACCGGCTGACCGCGGAAGGCCGCCGCGCCCTGGAACGCTACCTATCCCACCTCGAGGCCGTGATCGCGCATGCGCGCGGGAAGTGATTTTTTTGGAGGTTAACTTTATGGTGCAAAGT
This sequence comes from Acidobacteriota bacterium, assembly GCA_031370065.1. Classification (GTDB taxonomy): domain Bacteria; phylum Acidobacteriota; class Thermoanaerobaculia; order UBA5066; family Gp7-AA6; genus DAHUXD01. Next base: position 1,768 of record JANMPW010000010.1, on the reverse strand, counting down.
ACTCTCTCGCACGCCGCCACCGACGCCCTCGTCCCCGCGCTCGCACCCCTCGTGATCGTCGCCCTGCTCGGAACGGCCTTCCTCCTGGTTTGCGCGGTGATCGGAGCGGGCGTCGCCGCAGCCGCCGGCCGACTCGGTCTCGCGAAGAGACTCGGCGGAGCAGGCCTCGCGGTTGCCGTCATCTATGCCACCCTGCTCGTCGCCGTCTCGCTCTTTTCGCGGGAGCGCACGCTCGCGCCCGGGGAGCGGAAGTACTTCTGCGAAATCGACTGCCACCTCGCCTACGACATCACCACCGCCGCGGCGCCCGACCCGGCGACTCGCGTCGTCTCGGTGCGCACCTGGTTCGATCCGAGCACGATCGCGTCCTTCCGCGGCAATGGGCCGCTCTCTCCGAATCCCCGAACCGTCTGGCTCGTGGACGACGCCGGGCGCCGGTACGCGCCGTCCGAGAGCGCCACTCACGAATGGGACAAGGCGCACGGCAATTCCACGCCGCTCGACCGGCAGCTGCGGCCGGGCGAGTCGTACACGACCACGTTCGTCTTCAAGCTGCCGCCGGAGGCGCGGGCGCCGCGATTCTTCCTCGGTGACCCGCCGGGGCCGGAAAACCTCCTGATCGGGCACGAGAACGGCCCCCTGCACGGAAAGATCTACTTCGCGCTTGCGACCCGGCAGGCGGCCGCGCTGTGACGGGCCCGCGGGCGTATCGTTGCGATCGGTGAGCGGCAACATGGACGATCTGAGGCGGCATTTCCGCAATGCGCTCGGCTCCGATCCGGTCGGTGCGTACCGCGACTGGTTTCGCGCCCAGGAAGAGCTGCGCGAGCGCGGTGACACGGACACCGTGCGCGCGCTCGCGGACGACCTCTGGGAGCTGCTCCCGACGCTTCCCTTCGGCGCGGCCGAGGAGCGCGCCCGCTTCTTCCACAACGCCGCGGTCTTTTACGGAAGCCCAGGCCCCGCCGCCGACCTGCCGCGAGCACGCAGTGCGTTCGGCATCGCCCTCGAGCACTTCGCAGAAGACGCCGAAGGCGGCTGGCACGCGCGCGCCCAGCACAACTTCGGCACGGCGCTGTCCAATCTCGGGACGACGGCCGGGGAGCTCGAGGAGGCCGTGGCCCTCTTCGAAAAGGCCCTCGACTGGCGCACCTCGGAGCGCGAGATCGCCCGCGGCGTCACGCTCCACAACCTCGGCATAGCCCTGCGCCGCCTCGCCGAGCTCGAGCCGGGCCGCGAGGCCGGCCACCTCGAATCGAGCGGGGCGGCGCTGCGCGAGGCGATTGCCATCCGGCGACGTCATGGCCTCGCCGAGGGCCTCACCCTTTCGGAGCGCCACCTGGCCCAGACGCTCGAGCGCTCCGAGCACCAAAAGCGATAGATTTCCGGGCGTGACGCCTCGCCGCTGGGTCGAGTACCTCATCGCCATCCTTGCGGGTAACGGGATCTACTTCGCGGTCCTGCACCCCTCGCTCCCGCCGGCGCTCCAGCACAGGCCCTTCGGATTCGACGCGGGGCTCGCCATCGACTTCGCGTGCTGCGTGCTCGTGTACGGAGCGATCCGGCTCGGAAGCCGTCACGCGCGCCGCGCCACCGGAGACGGTGGCTCTTAGGTCCCTAAGACCACGCGAGCAAGGCGCGTCACCAGACGTAAAGGCTGCCGTGCGCCGAGAGCCAGAAGGCGTTGGCCGCAAGCACGAACAGGCCTTCGAGCCAGAGCAGCGGCACACCCGCCCGCGGCGCAATGGATCCGAGATCGGACGCGGCC
>JANMPW010000733.1:0-15109 GCA_031370065.1 Acidobacteriota bacterium | reverse complement strand
CGCTGGAGTCCAACGTCTCGGACCTCTACCTCGCCGGCGCGATCCTTGGCGGCAAGGAGATCGGCCGGATTTTCATCGAGAATAGCCGCCACCACGCCGAGCTCATTGCGTCCGCAATCGGGCGCCGCGTGAAAGCGAGCGTCTAGCGGTCGGCCCGAAGCTGCAACCAAACGTCTTCCAACCGTGTTTCCGAACCCAGGTGGAGGGCATGATGATCAGCCGATGCGCCCCGAGCGAGGGGCAGGTTCCGTGGCCGCCGGGCGGGGTGTCCGGTTTCCGGCTCGTGATGGGGCAGCCGGAGCAGAAGAGAGGCGGGTCGGTCTTGGGCGTGGCAGAGGACGAGGCGCTTAGGAACGCGCTGGCGGAGAACCTCGACGGGTCCTTCGAGCAGCTCGTGACGACTTACCAGGATCGCCTCTTTTCCTTTGCCCTGCGCCTGAACGGGAGCCGCGAGGATGCGGAGGAGGTCGCGCAGGACGCCTTCGTGCGGGCCTACCGTGCGCTCGGGAGCTATCCGGCCGAGCGAATCCGCGCGATGGTTTTGCGGGCATGGCTTTACCAGATTACCCTGAACGTCGCGCGGAACCGGTTCCGCAGAAACAAACTGAAAGTCGTCTCGCTCGACCACCCGCTCTCGGGGAGCGGGCAGACGGCGTGGGAGGCGGCCGACGACGAGGCGCTGCGGCCGGACGCGCGCTACGAGCAATCGCGTAAGCGCGCCGACATCGCCTCGCTCGTGGCGGGGCTGCCGGAGCGTTACCGCGCGCCGCTGATCCTGCGCTACGTCGAGGGCCTTCGCCTGGAGGAAGTGGCGAAGGTGCTGAAACAGCCGGTGGGGACGGTGAAATCCAATGTCCATCGGGGAGTCAACGCCCTGCGCGAGGCCCTCGTGGCGTCTCGCCGGGAGGGGGTGACAAAGTGAAGACGATGAGAGACGCTCTGACGGTGGCCCGGGCTCTCCAGGCAATGCCGCTCGAGAAGGCGCCCGCGACGCTGCTCCCGGAGGTGATGCGGAGGGTGGGCCTTGCCGACACCTACTGGCGGCTCGAGTCGCCGGTCGGCCCGGTGTTCATCGCGCACAGCAAGGCGGGGATCTCGATGGTGCGACGGGCGAAATCAGCGGCCGACTTCGAGCGCGGCTTCGGGAAGCACTTCGGGCGGGAGGTCCGGGCCGAGAAATCCGTGCCGCCGGCCGCCGTCCGCGCGCTCGTGGAGAACCTCCAGGGGAAGGGTAAGAGCCAGCGCGAACTGCGCTTCGATCTGCGGGGGCTCTCGGAATTCGAGCGGGCCGTGCTGATGAAGGCGCTCGAGATCCCGCCGGGCGAGGTGCGGCCATACAGCTGGATTGCCAAAGAGATCGGCCGCCCGGGCGCCGTGCGCGCCGCGGGGTCGGCGCTGGCGAAGAACCCGGTGCCGCTGCTCATCCCGTGCCACCGGGTCGTGCGCAGCGACGGGCACATCGGCAACTACTCGCTCGGCGGGCCGCACAACAAGCGCACGCTCCTCGAGGTGGAAGGCGCCCAGCCCGAGCTGCTCGAGCGGCTCGCCGCCTCCGGCGTCCGCTACCTCGGAAACGAGAGGGCGAAGCACTACTGCTATCCGACCTGCGGCGGGATCGCGACGCTGGTGGTCTCGAACAAGGTGCGGTTCCACTCGGAGCGGGAGGCGATCGCGGCGGGGTTCCACCCATGCGGCGACTGCCGACCCCCCGTGGCGCTGGCCTCGTAACCGCGGCCGGAGCGACGCTGCGACCCTCTCCTCCGTAGAAGGAGGGGAGGGTCTTTTCTGCCGTGGACTAAGCTAGCCCCGCGCAATATGTACAACGAGTTCTACGGATTCCGCGAAGCCCCTTTCAACATCACTCCGGATCCGCGCTTTCTCTTTTTCTCGGACAAGCACCGGGAGGCGTTCAACCACATTCTCTTCGGCATCCGCGAGCGCAAGGGGTTCATCCAGATCACGGGCGAGGTGGGAGCGGGCAAGACGACCGTGTGCCGCGCCATCCTCTCGGAGCTCGGGCCGTCCTGCAAGACGGCCCTGATCCTGAACCCGATGATTACGGCCACGCAGATGATGCGGACGATCCTGCTCGAGCTCGGCCTCGAGCCGCGCAAGCTCGACCGCTCCGCGTACCTCGAGATCCTGAATCGCTTTCTGCTCGAGCAGGCCGGGGCCGGCAACGACGTGGTGCTCCTGATCGACGAGGCGCAGGACCTCGAGCCGGATCTGCTCGAGCAGGTGCGCCTGCTCTCGAACCTCGAGACCGATCAGCGCAAGCTGCTGCAGATCGTCCTCATCGGACAGCCCGAGCTGCGCGAGAAGCTCGACCAGCGGGGGCTGCGCCAGCTGCGCCAGCGCATCACCGTGCGGTACCACCTGAAGCCGCTCAACCGCTTCGAGACCGAGCGGTACATTCACCACCGCCTGCGGGTCGCCGGCGCCGACGGGCGCCCCAGCTTCTCGCCGTGGGCCATCCGGAGGGTCCACCGCTACGCGCAGGGCGTGCCGCGTCTGATCAACGCCGTCTGCGACAAGGCGCTCCTGTACGGCTACGTCAACGGGACGTACGAGCTCAAGGCGCGTGCGGTGGTGCGAGCGATCCGGGAGCTGGAAGGGGAAGTCGCTTGAGTTTGATCGACGACGCGCTCAAGCGCGCCCAGGCGGCCGGCGAGGGGGAGGCTGCGAGACCAACGAGCCGCCCCTGGATTCCCACGCCCCTGCCGGACCCGGGGATCGCCCGGCGGCGCGCGCTGCTGCGCTGGCTTGGCATCGCGGCGGCGATCGCCATCGTCGCAGCGGTCGGCGTGTGGCTGTTGCGCCGGGAACTCTCGGCCCCCCTCCCTCTCCCGGCGGGAGAAGGTCGGGGTGAGGGGCGCCCCGCCGCGGCGGCCGTCCTGCAGTCGACTCCGACGCCCGATGCGGTTGCGCTGGCAACGCCCATCGTCGTGGCGAGAGTCCGGCCCACTCGTCCTCCTCGCGAAGCGGCGGCGGGAGCCATCGGCGAGGAGCCTGCGTCAGCGAACCCGACTCCCGTCTTGCGCGCGCCCCAGGCGATTGCCAGCGGAAAAACCTATGCGGGCGCCGTGACGCTGCCGGGAGGCGCGAAGATCGAGCTCGGAGGCATCGTGTGGTCGGAGACGGAGCCGCGCGCCCTGGTGAACGATCGCATCGCCGCCGTCGGCGCGTTCATCGAGGGGTTCAGCCTCACGCAGATCGAGGAGAACCGCATCGCCCTCGAAAGGGACGGCGTGACGATCTACATCTCCGTCAAGTAGCGCGGAAGAGGCCTCATCGCCGGCTGGCGAGGTAGAGGCCGGCCCAGATCTTCGGGTCGATGACGGCGCCCTCGGATTCGCGCGCCCGGGCCCAGCCGGGCAACTCGGCGATCGGGACGACGTGCACGCGGATCTTGCCGACATCGTGTCCCGCCTGCTCGCCCGCCCGTACGGCGCCGGATGCGAGGAAGAACGTCACCATCTCGGAACTCTGCCCGGCGGAGCCCGGGCCCCTCGCGAGCAGCTTGAAGGAGGGCGCTTCGTATCCGGTTTCCTCCCGCAGCTCCCGGCGCGCGGCGTCGATCGCGTCCTCCGGGCCCTCGTCGCCGACGAGGCCGGCGGGCAACGACACGACCGGAGCGTCCATCGGCAGCCGGAACTCCTCGGCGAGGACGATCTCCTCCCGGGGCGTGATCGCCACGATCATCGCGGCTTCTGGTGCCGTTCGGTGCTCGAGGTACTCCCAGCCCTTGCGGCGCAGAAAAACCATGTGTCGCCCTTGGAAGAGGATCTCCGGGTCGTCGCTCATGGACGAAACGATAGCGCGAGTCGAGTTTGTGTCGGCACAGCGAGGGATCCTTTTCGAGTCACGCTGCGGCTGCTAAAGGGACAGGCTGGCAGCGTCGATGTCCTCGAGCAGCGAGACCATGTCCGAGGGAATGGGGGCAACGACCTCGATGAGCTCCTGGGTGGCAGGATGGCGGAAGGCGACGCGCTCGGCGTGCAGCGCCTGGCGCGGGAACTCGGCGAGGCGCTTCTTGAGATTCGCGGCCTTCACGCGAGGGTACGCCGGCCGGCCGTAGACCGGATCGCCGACGATCGGCAGGCCCGACGCCGCCAGGTGGACGCGGATCTGATGCGTGCGTCCCGTGACGAGGCGGCACCGCAGGAGAGTGAGCCCGAGCGCGAACCACTCGCGCTCGATTTCGTAGAGCGTGCGCGCCGTCCGGGCTCCCGGGGGCAGATCGCCCGCGGTCGGCCGGAAGGCCTTCATCTTCTTTCGATCCCGCGGATCGCGCCCGACCGACAGGGACACTTCGCCCTTGCGCACCTTCGGGATGCCGGCGACCAGGGCGAGGTACTCCTTCTTCAGGGTGCGCTGGCGCAATTGGCGCGAGAGCAGCTGGTGCGCTCGGTCGGTCTTCGCGACCAGGAGAACGCCTGAGGTGTCGCGGTCGAGCCGGTGCACGATGCCCGGCCGCAGCTCGCCCCCGATGCCCGCGAGGTTGCGGACGTGGTGGAGCAAGGCGTTGACGAGCGTCCCCGACGGGTGGCCGGGGGCGGGATGGACCACGAGCCCGGACGGCTTGTCGATGGCCAGAAGGTCCTGGTCTTCGTACAGGATCGAGAGGGGGATGTCCTCCGCCTCGAGCGCGGTCTCGCGGGGGGCGGGGACCTCGATCGAAATCTCTTCGCCCGCCCGCACCACGTGCGAGCGCTTGGCCGGCTCGCCGCCGACGCGGGCGGCCCCTTCCGCGATGAGCTTCTGGATGCGGGAGCGGGAGAGGTCCGAGCAGGCGGCGACGAGGAAAAGATCGAGCCGGGTCCCGGAGGATGGGACCCCCACCTGAAAGCGCCGGAGCACGGGGCCCCTATGCCTCGGCGCGGTGACGGCGCGAGAGGTAGACGAGCATTCCGGCGGCCAGGGCCGCCAGCAGCAATCCGATGAACTGCGACGTCGAGAGGACGCCGGGGATCACGAATCCGCGAACGAGGTCCCCGCGCCAGTTTTCGACGATCCCGCGGGTGATGGCGTACAGCAGCACGTAGAGCCAGAAGACTTCGCCGTCGAAGGTCTTTCGGCGATAGGCCCACTGGAGGATCAGGAACACGAGGAAGGCGCTCGCCGAAAGGTAGAGCTGCGTCGGGTGGAGAGCAACGCCGAGCGGAGTGCCGACGGCGTCGTGGGCAAACTCATCGGTGAAGGTCACGGCGAACGGACCGTGACTCTCCTTGCCGTAACAGCATCCGGCCGCAAAGCAGCCCCAGCGGCCGATCGCTTCCCCGAGCGCGATCGAGGGCGCCCCCATGTCGGCGATCGACCAGGCGGGCAGATCGTGCCGGCGCATGTAGACGATCGCCGTCGTCGTCGCCGCGATCAGGCCTCCATAAAAGACGCCTCCCGAGCGCAGGACCTCGACGAGGTCGCGCGGGTTGGCGACGTATCGCTTCCACTCGACGGCGACGAGGAGAAACTTGGCGCCGAGGATCGCGGAGGCGAGGATGTAGAGCGACAGGTCGAGGACCTTCTGGTCCGGCAGGCCGGCCGCCAGCGCCTTGCGGCGCAGCAGCCAGATCCCCGTCAGGTACGCGATCGCGAGGACGACGCCGTAGGTCGGGAGATAGAAGCTGCCGACGTGGATGAGCCGCGGAAAGATGGCCTAACTCCCGGGAACCGCGTCGGGGCGCGGCGCGGACTGCTCGTCGTTGCGGAGCATGTCGAGGAAGAGGAGGCCGACGCCGATGCAGATGGCCGAGTCGGCGACGTTGAAGGCGGGCCAGTGGTGTCCGGAGACCGCGAAGTCGAGGAAGTCGACGACGTAACCGAAGCGGACGCGGTCGAGCAGGTTGCCGACAGCGCCGCCCAGGATGAGCGCGAGCCCGACCTGGAGCCGCACGCTCTTGTGCGAGGAGCGCAGGGCGTAGGCCGAGACGATCAGGAACACGACGACCGCGACGCTGTTCAGCAGCACCGCCTTCATCGAGGAGTCCACCGACGCGAAAAGGCCGAAGGCGGCGCCCGTGTTGCGGACGTAAGTGAGGTCGAAGAAGTCGTTCAGGATGGTGCGCGACTGGTGGACGTCCATCGTGCGCGTGATGATTCCCTTTGTCCACTGGTCCAGAAAGAGGACAGCCAGCGACACGCCGAGGTAGGCGCCGCGGTAGAGCGTGGATTCCCGGAGGGAAACGCTCACGCAGCCGCTCCGCCGATGACGGCCCGGCATCGCTTGCAGAGGCCCCGGTCTTCGGCCTCGGGCGTCACCTTCCAGCAGCGGTCGCAGCGGCGGCCGCGGGCCCTGCGAAACGCGAGCTTCACTCCGGGATAGGCCCGGGACTCGCGCCAGCCGTCTCCGGTCGGCGCGGCCTCCTCGACGGTTTCCGACACGATGAAGAGGTCGGCGAGGCCCGTCCCGCGGGTCCCCGTCGCGGCCCGGTCGCTCTCGAGCTCTGCAGGGCTGCCGCTCAGGGCGATGGCCCCCTCGAGGGAGGAACCGATCACTTTCTCTCTGCGGGCTTCTTCCAGGATCACGCCGGCCTCTTCTCGCAGCTTCGTCAGGCGCTGCCACGCCGCGGCGGCAACGGTGCCTTCACCGAGCTCGTCCAGGGGCTCGAAACGCGCGAGGTGGACCGATTCTTCCTTCTTTCCGGGCAGGGCCGCCCAGATCTCCTCGGCGCTGAACGCCAGGACCGGGGCCGCGGCGGTCGCCAGCGCGCGCGCGATCCAGTACAGCGCCGTCTGCGCCGAACGGCGTTCGTGCGACTTCGCCGCCGAGGCGTAGAGGCGGTCCTTGAGGATGTCGCAGTAGAACGCCGAGAGCGTCGTCGCGCAGAAGTTCACCAGCTGGTGGTAGATCTCGTGAAACTCGTAGGTCTCGTTGGCTTCGCGGATGCGCCCGACCGCGGCGCGGGCCTCCGCGAGCGCCCAGGCGTCGAGGGGCTCGAGCTGCGGCGCGGGTACGCCGTCGGCCGCGGGATCGAAATCGTAGAGATTGGAGATCAGGTAGCGCGCCGTGTTGCGGATCTTGCGGTACGCCTCGCCGCAGCGCGCGAGGATCTCCTCGGAGATGGGATCGTCGTCCCGGTAGTCGAGGCTCGCGACCCACAGGCGCACGATGTCGGCGCCGTACTTCTTGATGAGGTCCTGCGGAGCCACGACGTTGCCGAGCGACTTCGACATCTTGCGTCCCTGGCCGTCCACGACGAAGCCGTGGGTGATGACCCCGTCGAAGGGTGCGTCGCCGTAGAGGGCGACGGAGGTCAGCAGCGACGACTGGAACCAGCCGCGGTGCTGGTCGTGGCCCTCGATGTAGAGGTTCGCGGGGCGCTCGCCCTCGGGACGGGAGAGCTCCGGCCACTCGCCGGAACGCAGCACCGCCATGTGGGAGACGCCCGAATCGAACCAGACGTCCATGATGTCGGTCTCGGACTGGAAGTCGCCGGGGGCAAAGCCGCGCAGGTCCGCGCCAGGCGGCAGGAAGTCCGCCGCGGGCCGCGCGTACCAGGCGTCGGCGCCCTCCTTGCGGAAGATCGCCGCGACGTGGTCGAAGAACTTCTTCTGCTCGGCCTGAGAGTCGCTCCACGGGTAGGTGCCCGCGCGCTCTCCGTCGCGCATCGCGTACAGCAGCGTGATCGGGGAGCCCCAGCGGCGCTGCCGCGAGATGACCCATTCGCGCCGGTTCTCGACCATCCCGGCGATGCGCTGCTGCCCCCAGGACGGGGTCCATTTCACTTTCGCGATGACCTCCAGCGCCCCCCGGCGCACGTCCGTTGCGGGGTCGTCGAGGCGCACGAACCACTGCACGGTCGCGCGGAAGATCACGGGGTTCTTGCAGCGCCAGCAATGGGGGTATTCGTGGCGGAAATTTGAGTCGTGCGCGACGAGCGCACCGGCAGCTTCGAGGTCCGCGACGATCTCGAGGTTGGCGTCGAGAACTCTCTTGCCGTGGTATTTCGCGACGCTCGTGTAGCGCCCGGCCTCGTCCACGGGCGAGAGGATCGGCAGACCCTCGCGCTGGCCCGTCAGGAAGTCGTCCTCGCCGTGTCCGGGAGCCGTGTGGACGAGGCCGGTGCCGGTGTCCATCGTGACGTAGTCCCCGGGCACGATGCGAAAGGACGCCGCGGACTCTTCGGCGGTCAGCTCGCCACGGCATGCGGGCGGCAGAGGGTGGCTGTACGACAATCCGACCAACTGCTCGCCCATCAGCCGCGGGCCGGCTACGAAAGTTGTCCAACCGAAATCCTTCGTAGGAATTTGCAGAGCTCGCTCGCTCGAAACGATGTACCAGGATTTGACTCCGTCGAGATCGACGCCGAGGAGTCGATACTCCACCTTGGGATTGACGGCAACTGCCACATTCGAGGGGATGGTCCAAGGGGTTGTCGTCCAAACCAGGGCATAGATGGGCGTCGCCTCCCAATCCTTCGGTAGGTCGGGGAATAGCGATCGAAGCTTCTGGGACCCCTCCATCGCGAATCGAACATAGACCGCCGGATCTGTCCGCTCCTCGTACTCGAGCTCCGCCTCGGCGAGCGCGGTGCGGTCCGTGAAACACCAGCGCACGGACTTGAGCGCCTGGTACACGAGGCCCTTCCCGTAGAAGCCGCCGAAGGCCCGCGCGATCTCGGACTCGTACGGGAAGCTCATGGTCGTGTAGGGGCGGTCCCAACGGCCGCCGACGCCGAGGCGCTGGAACTCCTCGCGCTGGATGCCGATGAACTCCTCGGCATACGCGCGGCAGGCGCGCCGGATCTCGACCGTGCTCATGTCCCGCTTCTTGAGCCCAAGCTTCTTGTCCACCTGCTGCTCGATCGGGAGGCCGTGGCAATCCCAGCCTGGCACGTAGGGCGCGTCGAAGCCCATCATCGCGCGGCTGCGCACGACGACGTCCTTCAGGATCTTGTTGAGCGCGTGCCCGATGTGGATGTGGCCGTTGGCGTAGGGCGGTCCGTCGTGCATGACGAAGCGCGGGCGCCCGGCCGCCTGCGCGCGGATCCGGGCCTCGAGGCCGCTCTTTTCCCACGCCTCGAGCTGTCGGGGCTCGCGCCGCGCGAGGTCTGCCTTCATCGGGAAGTCGGTGCGCGGAAGGTTTAGCGTCGCTTTGTAATCCGGTGCGTCGGCCATTCGAGGGCGCAGTTTAGCCTAGCCTACAGATGTTCCCGAAGAAGGCCGCGTCAGCAGGGCGACGACGGCTGCCGCGATGTCGCGCCCGTGCGTGATCGTGACTTCGGCCGAGAAGACGTCGAGGGCGCGGGAGCGCTCGAGCGCCCTGCCGTGAAAGGCGATCAGCGGCTTTCCGTGCGCGTCGCGGCCGACCTCGATGTCCTGGAAGGCGAGGCCGCGCCAGCCGAGGCCCAACGCCTTCATGGCCGCCTCCTTGGCCGCGAACCGGCCGGCGACGTGTTCCGCGAACGCGCGGGGATGGCGCCGGTCGTGGCGGATTTCGCCCGGCCGGAAGATACGGGCGAGGAACCGCTTGCCGTGGCGCTCGAGGACGCCGGCGACACGGTCGACCTCGGTCAGGTCGAGGCCGAGGAGCAGGCCGACACCGGGCGCCTCGGCCATCAGAGGCCCATCAGGCCGAAGAAGCGGGCGATCTTGCCCCGCAGCGACTCGTGCTCTTGCGCCGCGAGCCCATCGCGCCCGACGACCAGCTGATCGGCCGTGTGGCGACGGCGCTCGCGGATCACCGCGTCGAGCTTCTCGACGAGCGACGGGTTCGCGACGAGCACGGGAGCGAGCGTGGCCTTGTCGATCTCCACGAGCGTGGCTTCCGTCATCGCACGCACGGTCGCCAGGCGCGGCTCTCCGGTCAAGAGGCTGATCTCGCCGAACGAGGCCCCGGCGTCGAGCACCGCGACCTTCCGGCTCGCCCCGACCTCGCCACGGACCGAGACGCCGGCCCGGCCGGCCGCGATCAGGAACATGGACGACCCCGTATCGCCCTCGCGGACGACCATTTCGCCATCGTCGAAGCGCACGAGCCGCGCGCCGCCGGCCAGCGTAAGACGTTCACCTGCGGAAAGGGGAGCAAAGAGCGCGCTCGCCTCGATCGCGGCGAGGACCGTGCCGAGCGCATTCGGACCCGGAAGAGCCGCCATGACCCATTGCCGCTGCCGCATGAGCGGGTACGCGATCGGAATGCCTTCCCGCTCCAGCCGGTACCAGACGCGCTCGCGCACCCGGGAGTCGATCTCGAGGTAGTGGGCGTAGTCCTCGAGCCAGTAACGCAGCTCGTACTCCACGGCGAAATCGTGAAAGCGCAGGAGGTAGGACGCTGGCGCGGGCAGGGCCGCGACGCCCTGAACGTCCCGGGCGGCGGCCTCGAGCGCGGCGCGAGCGCGCGCGGGGGGCAGGTCGTACTCGAGCCCGACCGTCATCGTTCGCGCCATCGGGACGCTGCCGCGGCGGAAGACCTCGAGCCGGTCGCGGCTGGCCATGGTGTTGGGAATCAGGAGCGAGTTGCCTTCCATCGTGCGCACCTTGATCGCCCGCCAGGAGAGCTGCTCGACCAGGCCGACCGTCTCGCCCGCGCGGATCATGTCGCCGACCTGGACCGTGTGCTCGATGGCGAGCGCGATGCCCGAGAAGAAATTGCCGAGGGTCTCCTGGAGCGCGAGGCCGAGGACGGCCGTGATGATGGCCGACGTCGTCAGCAGCGCGGGAAGGCTGACGGACAGGACGACCTTGAAGAGGAGACCGACCAGGACGCCGAAGACGAGGAGGCTGACGAGCTGCCGCAAGAGCTCCGGCGCCGGACCGCCGCGCCGAAGGCGGAAGCCGACGTCGAAGAGGACGAAGGCCAGCACGCGCGTGGCCAGAAACGCTGCTGCGAGTCCCACGGCAAACGTCCCGTAGTCCCTCGCCGACCGGGAGTCCGTCAGAGGGAGGCCCGCGCGCGACAGGATGGGGACGAGGCCTGCGACGACGGCGAAGAGGAGCAGCGCGGGCAGGACGCGTCGAGCGGCCTCGAGGACGCGGGTTGCAGGAGCGCTCATCGGGCGGCGATCCTCTCCGCCACCGCGCGGGGGTCCGCGCACTCCTGGAAGAGGCGGATCGCGGCGATTCCGGAAATCCTGTCCCGGTACGGATCGAGCTCCGCGAGCCGCGCTTGCGAGATGCCCCCTATGGCGTAGACCTCGCAGCCGTGCGATGCGGCCGGCGGGAGGGCGGCGAGGCTCGCGGTCCCGAGGGGGCCGCCGAAGGCGCGCTTGGATGGCGTGTCGAAGATCGGCCCGATGACGACGAGGTCGGCGCCTGCGGCAATCGCGTCCCCTGCCTCGCGGGGCGAGTGGGTCGAGACCCCGACGCGGAAGCCGCGGGGCGTATGGGTGCGCACGCGAGAAAGGGGAAGCCCGTTCGCGGGCAGGTGCACGCCCGAGGCTCCGGCAGCGAGGGCGACGTCGAAACGGCGGTGGATGTAAATCGGGACGCCCGGGCCCAGTTGCTCGCGCACCGCGCGGGCCAGGCCGAGCTTCTCGCGGTCGGTTCCCGACGTCTCGCGAAGCTCGATGGAGAGCTCCGGCGCCCCGGCGAGCCGTTCGAGGACGCGAGCGAAACGTTCGTCTCCGATCGCGCCGCGGTCGGTGACGTAGAGCGACTTCATTCGCTCTTCACGCTGTCCTGCCGGACACTCTCGAGGCCCTGCGTGAGGTTGCGCAGGTCCGCGATGGCTGCCGCCAGGTGGACGAGGCCGAGGCCCGAGACGAAGCCCCGGAAGAAGCCCGAGCCGAGAAATCCCGGAACCGACCCGGAGCCCGTCCACGGGCGCAGGAAGAGATAGACCCCCACCGCGGTGCAGTAGAAGACGAAGACGGCACTGGCCAGCAATGACAAGACGCGGCGCACCTGACGGCGATTCTAGCCCGGACTCCGTCTCGCGTTCGTCGCGAGGACGGCAAATAGCGAGGGCCTTCGGGCGGAGAAAAAAAACCGCGCCCGAAGGCGCGGTGAAAAGAGGAGGAAACCTCAGAGAAGAGCTTGTTTCAGGGGCGGCCCGGCCGGCCCGGGTTGGACGGCGCGGGGCGCGAGGGCGGTGGCGCCGAGTAGGAACGCGACGGCGCGGAGTGCGACGGCGGAGGTGCCGCCTGCGGCTGCTGTCGCGGGGCCGGCTGCACTGGCGCCGGGGCGCGCTCGATCGAGCGTGGCGCGTCGTGGCGCGGCGCGGAGGGAGCCTCGCGGGGAACGAACTCGTTTGAGCGCGGGGGCGCGAAGTTGCCCGTCTCGGGGCTCCGGCGGCGGGGCACCGCGCCCTCGATGACGCGCCGCGCCGGGGGAACCCGTCCGCCGGAGCGCCAATCCTCGACCGGCCTCTGATCGGGCTCGAACCTGTGGGAGGACGGCGGCGCGCCCGCCTTTGGCTGCGTCGCGCGCGGGCTCCCGCGCCACGACTCGGATGCGGGCGCTCCGGACTCTCGACGGGGCGCCTCGGCCGTGGAGCGGCCGGGTTGCTCGACGTTCGAGCGCCCTCGCCAGGACTCGGTCGGCTCGCTGCGCGTGTCCAAGTGGCGCGACTCGGGGCGTGCGGTGCGATCGGAGGACGGCGGCGCCGGGGCGCGGCCTCCATCGCGGAGTACCGTGCGGCCGGTCGTCCGATCCGTCTCGATTCTCTTCGTGCTTTCGATCTGGGCGTCCCCCCGCCCGCGCTCCACGATGGTCGCGCCGCGCGGCGCGAGGTCGATCGCGCCGGGACCGCTCAGGCGGCCGCGCTCGGCGACGACCGTGCGCCCGCGCAGGGCTTCGACGGTCTCACGGGGCAATTCCCGGTCCCGGGCGACGACCGGCTCGAGGCGCTGCGCGTCGCGGCCGGCGGTGCGCTCGATGACGCGGGGAGCCTCCCGAACGTAGTCGCGCAGCGAGTCGCGCACGCCCACTCCCGTTCGGGCGGTGACGACGATCGGCCGCGAAGAGATCGCCAGTTTTCCCCCGAGGCGATCCACGATCCGTGTGCCGGGGACGACGTCGATACGTCCGCGGGTGGAGCCAAAGCCCGAGGCGCCGGTGAAGTTCCAGCCGCGGAGGTCCACCCGGCGGGTGGAGAAGTTTCCGTTGATGGCGAAGGCGAGCGAGGCGCGCGAGTACGAGGTGTTGCGATAGTAGTTGTTCCACCAGGGGGAGAATCCACCGTACCACCCGAGCGGGCACCAGCCGACGTACGAGGGCGTGTAGCCCCAGTAGACCCAGGCGGGCGAGTAGACGTTGCCGGGCGCCCAGCACCAGTTGTTCCAGCCGGTGTCGAAGAACCAGTTGCCGTAGTGGTGCGGATACCAGCCCCACGAATCCGACGACCACCAGGTCAGGCCGGCCGTCGTGTAGTACCAGGAGCCGTTCGAGTAGGGGGTCCAGCCGGCCGCCACCCTCGGGCGCCAGACGTAGGTCGAATAGCTCGAGTTGTAGTCCCAGTTGCCATTGCCGTCGAGCGACGCCACGTCGCTCGCGTAATCCTCGCCCACGTACTGGCTGGACGCGTTGCGCGGCGAATCGTAGGTGGCCTGGAGGCGATCGGCCGCCCAGCTGTCGAAGCGGTCGCGCGAAAAGCCGCCGCGGGCGATCTCGGGCTCTTCCTCGCCGTGGGCGAGCAGGTAGTTGCCCGCTCGCACGGTGTAGGAGCCGGCCTTTGTGCGCACTTCGACCGAGCCGGCGCGCACGATGACCGCCGTGCCGCGGCGCTGATCCGCGTTGACGCGGACGCGCGCGCCGGGGTTCGTGTAGATGGCGACGTCTTCGGTATCGATGCGGGGCACGGCTTTCTCGTCGGAGCCGATCACGGAGAGCAGGACCGAGCCCTGCTTGAGCGAGAGGGCCGAGACCTCGTCGTCGGATCCCTGCTGCCCATAGAGCGAAACGAACTGGACGGCCGTGCCGCCGCCCACGTGCAGGACGTTGCCGTCGGCCAGCGCGATCTCGGCGCGCCCCGGTTCGTCGGTGCGGACCTCGTCTCCGGGGGAGATCGGCAGGTTGGGCCGGGCCTCGACCGAGCCGTTGAGCCCGGAAATAACCGTCACATCGCCGGAGGCCTCGCGGACGTACGAGTAGGCACTCCGGCGCTCCGTCTGCCCGAGAGCGGCCGAAGCCGCCAGGACGACCAACGCCGTCAGATAGCCGATTCGGTTCGTGTTCATTTTATATCTCCCGACTCATGCAGAGTAGCGAGCCGCGTGCCACCCCGCTGGCTTGCCGGGCGCGGAAGAATGTGCTCTAAATCAAGGACTTATGGTCGAGGCCCGAAGAGGAGCTCGTCGGCTCCTGTCACGCGCGGGAGACAGGACTTGGAGTGCCGAGGACATGCCGCCGGCTGCCGGCCCGGGCTTGGGGCTCGGAGCGGGGCGCTCTTGATCCAAGACATCGTACGGTTTGGCGACCCCCGGCTCCTCGCCGAGAACGCGGAAGTCGAGCTTTCCCGAGAGGACCTCGCAGGCCTCGTGGCGGACATGGTCGAGACGTGTCACGCCGCGCCGGGAGTCGGCCTGGCGGCCCCCCAGATCGGCGTCAACCAGCGCGTCGCGATCATCGATCTCTCCGTCGGCGCGGACCCGAACGGCGTGATCGTCCTCGTCAACCCGATCCTCCTCGAGGCCTCCGGGGAGCAGAAGGAGGAGGAGGGTTGTCTTTCGGTTCCCGACCTCTCCGAAAAGGTCGTGCGCCCCTCGCGGGTCCGCGTCCGGGCGGGCGACGCTTCCGGCGCGGTTCGGGAGATCGAGGGGACGGGGTTGCTCGCCCGGGCGCTGTGTCACGAGACCGACCATTTGAACGGCATGCTCTTCGTGGACCGGCTCCGTGGCTTGAAGCGCGAGCTGACATGGCGAAAGGTCCGCCGTCAGAAGGAAAAGGGGATCTGGTGACGCTCAGAGTTCTCAACACGCTCGGCCGCAGGCTCGAGGACTTCGCTCCCCGCGAGCAGGGGCATGTGCGGCTGTACACCTGCGGCCCCACGGTCTACAACGTGGTGCACATCGGCAATCTCCGGACCTTCCTCTGGGAAGACGTCCTGCGGCGCCATCTTCTGGCGAAGGGCTGGCGCGTCACACAGATCATGAACTTGACCGATGTGGACGACAAGACGATCCGCGGCGCAGCGCAGGCGCAGATGTCGCTGCGCGATTTCACGTCGAAATAC
>JANMPW010000728.1:0-1641 GCA_031370065.1 Acidobacteriota bacterium | reverse complement strand
CAATGAACAACTACAGCGTCTTCCTCCGCGAGGTCCTCCACGGTACCGGCATCTGGATCGCGCGGGCCATACTGCTCGCCGCCGTCCTCCTGCACATCTGGTCGGCGACCTCCCTGACCCTCGATAGCCGCCGCGCGCGCCCCGAGGGCTACCGGCAGCAGAAGTGGAAGGAGTCGACCTACGCCTCGCGCACGATGCGCTGGGGCGGCGTCATCCTTCTTCTCTTCATCATCTACCACCTGCTGCATTTCACGACCGGCACCGTGCACCAGAGCTTCATCGAGGGCGACGTGTACCATAACTTCGTCGCCGGCTTTCGAAGTGTCCCGGTTTCGCTTTTCTACATCTTCGCGATGCTCGCGCTCGGGCTCCATTTACGCCACGGCGTCTGGAGCATGTTCCAGACGCTCGGCGTCTCGCACCCCCGCTACATGCGGATGGCCCACGTCGGGGCCTGGATCTTTGCGGCCGTCATCGTGATCGGCAACATCTCTTTCCCCCTGGCGGTGCTTGCCGGGATCGTGAGGTAGCGTGAAGCTCGAATCCAACATCCCCTCCGGGCCGCTCGAGAAGAAGTGGGAGAAGCACCGTTTCGAGATGAAGCTCGTCAACCCCGCCAACAAGCGCAAGTACACGGTCATCATGGTCGGCTCGGGTCTGGCTGGCGCCGGCGGCGCCGCGTCGATGGCCGAGCTCGGCTACCAGGTCAAGTGCTTCTGCTACCAGGACTCCCCCCGCCGCGCGCACTCGATCGCCGCGCAGGGCGGCATCAACGCCGCGAAGAACTACCGCAACGACGGCGACTCGGTCTTCCGCCTCTTCTACGACACGATCAAGGGCGGCGACTTCCGCGCCCGCGAGGCGAACGTCTACCGGCTGGCCGAGGTATCGCGCAACATCATCGACCAGTGCGTGGCGCAGGGCGTGCCCTTCGCCCGCGAATACGGCGGGCTCCTCGACAACCGCTCCTTCGGCGGCGCGCAG
Organism: Acidobacteriota bacterium; assembly: GCA_031370065.1. GTDB lineage: Bacteria > Acidobacteriota > Thermoanaerobaculia > UBA5066 > Gp7-AA6 > DAHUXD01. The sequence continues at coordinate 657 of JANMPW010000728.1, read as the reverse complement.
GTGTCGCGCACGTTCTACGCGCGCGGCCAGACCGGCCAGCAGCTCCTGCTCGGCGCCTACCAGGCGCTCGAGCGCCAGATCGGCCTCGGCTCTGTCGAGATGTTCACGCGCCACGAGATGCAGGAGCTCATCGTCGTGGACGGCCGCGCCCGCGGCATCGTCGTGCGCGACATGGTCACGGGCGAGCTCGAAACGCACATGGCCGACGCCGTGTGCCTCGCCACCGGAGGCTACGGCAACGTCTTCTACCTCGCGACCTACGCCAAGGGCTGCAACACCACCGCGATCTGGCGCGCGTACAAGAAGGGCGCGGCGTTCGCCAACCCCTGCTTCACCCAGATCCACCCGACCTGCATCCCGGTCACGGGCGAGTACCAGTCGAAGCTGACGCTCATGAGCGAGTCGCTGCGCAACGACGGGCGGATCTGGGTGCCGAAAGCGAAGGGCGAAAAGCGCGCTCCCGGGCAGATCCCGGAGGCCGAGCGCGACTACTACCTCGAACGGATGTACCCGAGCTTTGGCAACCTCGCGCCCCGCGACATCGCCTCGCGCGCGGCTAAGCGCGTCTGCGACGAGGGCCGCGGCGTCGGGCCGAACGGGCTCGGCGTCTACCTCGATTTCCAGAACGCGATCGAACGGCTCGGCCAGAAGAAGATC
>JANMPW010000720.1:0-5496 GCA_031370065.1 Acidobacteriota bacterium | reverse complement strand
GTTACTCCAACAGCCACGAATGGATCCGGGTGGACGGAGATACCGGCACGATCGGGATCACCGACCATGCTCAGAAACAGCTCGGGGAGATCGTGTACCTCGAGCTTCCCGAGGTCGGGCACATGTACGACGCCGGAGACGAGTTCGGCACGGTCGAATCCGTGAAGGCGGTCTCGGAGCTGCTCACGCCGGTTTCGGGCGAGGTCGTCGCCGTCAACAAGGGTGCCGTCGGTGAGCCCGGGATCATCAACGACGATCCGTTGGGCGACGGCTGGCTGATCAAGTTGAAGATCTCGACCGACGTCGAGATCGGCAAGCTGATGTCGGCCGAGGCCTACGCCGACTACGTGCGCGAGGAAGAGCAGGAAAAGTGAAGTTCCTCCCGACCTCCGACGCCGAGCGCGCGGCGATGCTCTCGGCGATCGGCGTGCGGACGATCGACGACCTTTTCGCCGCGGTGCCGGAGGCCGTGCGCCGGGCGCCGGACCTGCCGCCGCCGATGTCCGAGATCGAGATCCGGCGGTTCATCGGCGGCATGGCCTCGAGGAACGCGAACGCGCGCGACACCGCCTTCTTTCTCGGCGCCGGGCTCTACAACCACTACGTCTCGGCGATCGCTGACCAGATGCTCTACCGGGCCGAGTGGCTGACGTCGTACACGCCCTACCAGCCCGAGGTCTCGCAGGGGACGCTGCAGTCGATCTTCGAGTTCCAGACGCACATCTGCCTGCTGACCGGGCTCGAGGTCGCCAACGCATCTCTCTACGAGGGGGCTTCGGCGCTCGTCGAGGCGCTGCTGATGGCCGAGCGGCTCTCCCGTGGAAAAACGCGCGCGGTGCTTTCGGCCGGGATCCACCCGGAATACCGGGAAACCGTGCGCACGTACTTCACGAACCTCGGCCTCGAGAGCGTGGAGGTCCCGCTTGGGAAAGACGGTGCGACCGACGCGCAGGCGCTGGCGGCGGCGTGCGACGAGAAAACCTTTGCCGTCGCGGTGCAGTCGCCGAACTTCTATGGCGTCGTCGAGGATTGGAACGTGGCTTGCGCCGCCGCGAAGGCAAAGGGCGCGCTCTCGATCGCGGTCGTCGCGGAGGCGATCTCGCTGGCGCTGCTCGCCCCGCCGGGCGAGGGCGGCGCCGACATCGCGTGCGGCGAGGCACAATCGCTCGGAGTCCCAATGCACAACGGCGGGCCGCTGCTCGGCTTCCTCGCCTGCCGCGGCGAGCACCAGCGCCAGATCCCGGGGCGCCTGGTGGGGCAGACGAAGGACGCCGACGGGCGGCGGGCCTTCTGCCTCACGCTCTCGACGCGCGAGCAGCACATCCGGCGCGAGAAGGCCACCTCGAACATCTGCACGAACCAGGGCCTGATGGCCCTCGCCTCGAACATCCACATGTCGCTGCTCGGCAAGGAAGGCTTGCGCGAGGTTGCGCTGCAGTGCCACGCGAAAGGCGGAATACCTCAAGGGCGAGATCGCGAAGGTGCCGGGCTACCGGATCCCCCATTCGGGGCCGACCTTCAACGAGTTCGTCGTGGAAGCGTCCGAGGACGCGGCTCCGCTGCTGTCGCGATTGGCGGCCCGGAGGATCCTCGGCGGCGTTGCGCTCTCGCGTTACGACGCCGCGGACCGGCGCCGCTTCCTGGTCGCGGCGACCGAAATGAACGAGCGCGCGGAGATGGACGGCCTCGTCGCTGCCCTCGCGGGGAGGGCCGCATGAGCGTCGAAGTCGAGGAAAAGGCCGCGCCGGTCCGGGACCCTCGGCGCCCCGAGCCGCGCCCGCTGCCGCTCGTCTTCGAGCGCTCGGGCGAAGGCAAGGTCGGTTACTCGCTGCCGCCGCTCGACGTGCCGGCCGCGCTCGCGATCCCCGAGCGCCTCTGCCGCAAGGAGATCGCGGGCGGCACTCAGATTTCCGAGGTGGACGTCGCGCGCCACTTCACGCGCCTCTCGCGGCTGAATTTCTCCATCGACCAGGGCCTCTACGCCCTCGGATCCTGCACGATGAAGCACAACCCGCGCACCAACGAGGAGATGGCGCGCCTGCCCGGGTTCGCCGCATCCCACCCCCTCGCGCCCGAGGAGCTCTGCCAGGGCTCGCTCGAGCTGGCCTGGCGTCTCGAGCGGATCCTGGCGGAGCTGACGGGCCTGGTGCGCGTGACGCTCCAGCCGTCCGCGGGCGCGCAGGGAGAGCTCGCCGGCATCCTCATGGTCCGCAAGGCCCTCGAGAAGGCGGGCCGGGCGCGCACGACCGTGCTCATCCCCGACTCCGCGCACGGCACGAACCCCGCCTCGGAGCACTTTGCGGGCTACAAGGTCCGGGAGCTCAAGTCGAACGCGCGCGGCACGATCGACCTCGATGTGCTCGAGGCGGCGATGACCGAAGACGTGGCGGCCTTGATGCTGACCGTCCCCAACACGCTCGGCATCTTCGAGGACCGGATCCTCGACATCGCGCGCATCGTGCATGCCAAGGGCGGCTACCTCTACTGCGACGGCGCGAACTTCAACGCCTTCGTCGGCGTGGCCAAGCCGGGGCTCATGGGCGTCGACGTGATGCACATGAACCTGCACAAGACCTTCTCGACCCCGCACGGCGGGGGAGGGCCGGGCTCGGGGCCCGTGGCCGTGGGTGAGGCGCTCGTGCCCTTCCTGCCGCGGCCGACCGTCGAGCGGCGCGCGGACGGCACGTTCTTCCTCGACTACGACCGGCCGGATTCGATCGGGCGCCTGCGGACCTTCCTCGGCAACTTCGGCATGTTCGTGCGCGCGCTCTCCTACATCTGCGCCTACGGCAACCGCATCGGCGAGGTCGCGAGGGTTGCGGTCCTGAACGCGAACTACATCCGCGCGGGGCTCGCGGGCGTGTACCATTTGAAATATGACGCGCCCTCCATGCACGAGGTCGTCCTCTCCGACAAGAAGCAGGTGGACCTCGGCGTCTCGAACGTGGACATCGCCAAGCGCCTGATGGACTATGGATTTCACCCGCCGACGATCTCGTTTCCGTTGATCGTGCACGGGGCGCTCATGATCGAGCCGACGGAGACCGAGGGAAAGCCTGTGCTCGACGCCTTCGTCAGCGCCATGCGGGAGATCGCCCGCGAGTGCGAGGAGAACCCCGACCTCGTCCGGACCGCGCCCCACACGACGCCCGTCAAGCGCGTGGACGAGGTGGGCGCCGCCCGCAATCTCGTCCTGCGCTGGAAGCCGTGAACCGTGAGCCATAAGCCGGGAGCCGCGAGCCGAAGCATCGGGTCCAACGACTTACGGCCCACGGCTCGCGGCTGGCGCCCCGGTCCCTGAGATATCCTTCCCCCCAGACCGGCTTTATGAGCGACGCCTTCCACCGGAAATGCCCGCTCTGCGGGGGCGATCTGCTCCGTTCGCGGAGCAATACGTCGGGGTACACGACCTACTTCTGGAAGAAGCCTTGGAAGATGGGGCTCTTCGCGTGGGGTACCGAGAAGGTTTATCCCTGGGCGTGCATGGGCTGCGGGGTCGTGCTCTTCTATCTCGACCGGCTGCCGGCGGTGGCCGAGGAATACCGTTCGGCCCGCAACGCCGGCCGCGCCCCGGAAGGGTTCCCGGCCGCGATCGAGCCGTGATCGCGATCGGGTACCTCGACGGCAACCGCCTCTCGCGGGCGGTGATCGCCGGGGCGCACTTCGTCGCCGAGAGGGCCGAGGCCCTCAACAAGATAAACGTCTTCCCGGTGCCGGACGGAGACACGGGGACGAACGTCGCCTCGACGCTCCAGAAGATCGCCGCCGGGATCTCGCGCCTGCGCCAGCGCCACGTCCGCGAGATGTCGAAGGCGCTCGCCGACCAGGCGGTCGGCGGCGCGCGGGGCAACTCCGGAGCGATCCTGGCCCAGTTCTTCTGCGGGTTCGCCGAGGGCCTTCCCGACGCGCCGCGCGTGACGACGCGCGATTTCGGCGCGGCGGTCGTGCAGGCGTCGGAGTCGGCTTACTCGGCGATCGCGCGACCGGTCGAGGGCACGATCCTGACCGTCATCCGGGACTGGGCGCGCCACGTCGCCAATCGCGCGCAGGAGATCCGGGATTTCGGCGTCCTCCTGCCAGAGTCGCTCAAGGCTGCCAACGTTTCTCTCGAGAACACACCGAAACAGCTGAAGGTGCTGCAGAAGGCCGGGGTCGTGGACGCGGGCGCGCAGGGGTTCGTCTACCTGCTCGAAGGCATCGTGACCTACTTCCGGGAATCCGCGCGCCTCGCGCCCGAGATGACCGCGCCGGAGGACATCCGGGCGGCGGTCTTCGACAGGACGCCCGAGGCCATCCTCTTCCGTTTCTGCACCGAGGTCCTTCTCGAGGGCGACGCGATCGACCGCGATGGGCTGCGGCGCGAGGTGGCTCTGCTCGGAGACTCGATCGTCATGGCGGGGGGCTCCGCGCGGATCCGGCTCCACATCCACACCAACGAGCCGGAGAAGCTCTTCGAGGTCGCCGCGCGCTTTGCCGCCGTCGCGCAGACCAAGGTCGAGGACATGCGGGCCCAGCACGAATCGCGCTTCGACAAGAACCGGGCCGAGCGGGTCGGCATCGTCACCGACTCGACCTGCGACCTGCCGGCCTCGATGCTCGAGGATCTGGGTGTCGGGGTCGTTCCCGTGCGCGTCTACTTCGGCTCGGAGAACTACCTCGACAAGGTCACGATCACGCCCTCGGAGTTCTACGGGCGCTTCGCCGTCACCGATGTGGCGCCGAAGACCTCGCAGCCGCCGCCCGCGGACTTCACACAGGTGTACGAGAACGTGGCGACCCACGCCGGGGCGATCGTGTCGGTGCACCTCGGAGCGAACCTCTCGGGGACCTACCAGGCGGCGATCGTGGGCTCGCGTCCCGTGCAGAAGACGCGGATCGAGCACGTGGACAGCGGGAGTGTGTCCGTGGGGCTCGGCCTCGTCGTACGCGCCGCCGCCGAGGCGGCCCGGATCGGAAAAAGCGCCGCCGAGGTCGCCGAGATCGCGCGCGAAACGGCGGCGCGGGTCCGGCTCTTCGTGGCGGTCCCGACCATGAAGCATCTCGTGCGCGGGGGGCGGGTGTCGGCCACCCGGGGATTCATCGCGAAGCTGCTCGGCCTGCTTCCGATCCTCACGGTGTCGCGCGAAGGCAAGGTCGAGGCAGCCGGCAAGGCGCGCGGCTACGCCGCCGCGCGGCGCAAGGCGATGCGGCTGCTTTTCGCGGAGGCCGGCGATCGCGTGAGCGCCTCCCGCCGCTTCGGCGTCGCGCACTGCGACGCGGAGGACGCGGCCGAAGAGCTCGCGCGCGAGATCCGCGAGCGCTACCCCGAGTCCGACATCATGATCGTCGAATGCGGCCCCGCCCTCGGCGCGCACGGAGGGCCGGGGGCGCTGGCAGTGGCGGTGCTGCCCTAGGAAGAAGTCGACTCTTACAGCCTCTTCGCGGCCAAGAGCAGCACATCCCTCGCCCCCGGCGACACGCCCGTCTTCTTCCAATCCGAAACGAGGGCGGCGAAAG
>JANMPW010000719.1:0-3395 GCA_031370065.1 Acidobacteriota bacterium | reverse complement strand
GAGCTCGAAATCGTGCCCCGGCGTTCGCATCGTGACCGCGAGGGTCGTCGAGCCGACGCGGATCTCGAGCGGTTCTTCGGTGCTGACGCGGTCCTCCCGGCGGCCGAACACGCCCGCCTCGAATCGGAGAATGCGTTCGCTGCGGACGGCGGCAGCAGTGGATTCCATGCAGCGCAGGATACGCCGTCCGGGGGCTTTCCCGGGGCTTTCGGCCGCGGGCGTTCGCTTTGCGAACGGCGGCCGAAAGTCTCTGCTACCGGGGCTCATCAGCACTCCTGCCGCAACGAACCCGTGAACCCTCTTCGCCCGTCGGGCGCGTCAAGCGCCCCTGAAAACACCGGGGCATCGCTCCTCGGGGCCGCCACGGCGCTCGTAACCCCATGCCACACCCTTTTTCAGCAACCTGCTAGAATTTCTCCGTGCCCGGCGTGCCGCGCGGCGAATCTGTGTCCTGCGGTGGACTTTTCGGGCTGGAGGGGCTCGTTCCAAACCTATGTCGGGCAAGGTAACGGCGGGAGCACGGATGTCGAAGCTGGGCCGTTACGAGGTCTTGAACGAACTCGGCAAGGGGGCCATGGGTGTGGTCTACCTCGCCAAGGACCCGGTCATCGGACGCCTCGTCGCGGTCAAGACCATTCGCACGTCGCAGTCGGGCGACGACGATTCGGAGTCGCGCGAGTTCCGCGAGCGTTTCGTGCGCGAGGCGCAGACCGCCGGGATCCTGTCGCACCCGAACATCGTCACCATCCACGACATCGGCGAGGACACGGAGAGCCGGACCTCCTTCATCGCGATGGAGTACATCGATGGGCGCAACCTGAAGTCGCTCATCACCGACAAGAAGAGGTTCTCGTGGGACGAGGTCGCCGACTTCATCGCCCAGATCGGCGAGGCGCTCGACTACGCGCACCGCAAAGGCATCATCCACCGCGACGTCAAGCCGGCGAACATCATGCTCACGACCGACGGGAAGATCAAGATCACCGACTTCGGGATCGCGAAGGTGGCTTCGTCCAACCTCACGACGACGGGACAGTTCCTCGGCACGCCCAACTACATGTCGCCCGAGCAGGTTTCGGGCGCCCCGGTGGACGGGCGCAGCGACATCTTCTCCCTCGGCGTGGTCCTCTACGAGCTGCTGACCAATCGCAAGCCGTTCCAGGGCGACAACCTCACGGCGATCTCGTACAAGATCGTGCACGAGGACTTCGTGCTTCCCGGCGACTTGTCCGCCGACGTGCCGCAGGAGTTCAACTCGATCGTGGCGCGCGCGATGGCGAAGGATCCGTGGAACCGCTACCAGCGCGGCAAGGACATGGCGCTCGCGCTCTACCAGTTGAAGGCGCACCTTGAGGAGCAGAAGGCGCTCCAGGATCTGGGCACCATGGTCTCGGCGGCGGAGAACCTGCCGACCTTGAAGCTCGCCAATCTCGAGCAGCTCGCGGCGCAGGGCGCACCGCGGGCCGCGACGACGGCGGTCGTGCCTTCCCAGCCCCCCGCGCCTCCGGCGCCGCCGCTCGAGCCGCCCGCGGCGTCGGCGTCATGGCCGGGTGCGGCGGATGAATCCAACGAGCCCGATTTGACCGCCGCCGCTCCGGACCTCGCGGCGGCCATGTCGGCGTCTTCGTCCGCCCTGACTTCGCCCGGGCCATCCTTCGAGGAAGATCTGCCGCCCGTGCCTGCGCCTCCGCAGTCGGCGTCGTCGCCCCGCGCGCCCGGGCAGGACTGGAAGAAGCTGGCGAAAGCGGAAGTCAACCCGCGCTGGTTCTGGATGGTGACGGCCGCGGCGGTGGGCGTGTTGCTGGTCGTCGTCGGGTTCTTCGTGCTGCGGGCAAAGGTCGTCTCCCGGCCGGCTGCGGAACCCGACGCCGTGCTCGAGCAGGGAGTCAAGGATCGGCGCCAGACGCTCGAGGAGACGAAGAGGCTTTTCGCGGCCGGCAAGTACGAGGAGAGCCTGGCCAAAGCCCGGCAGGTCCTCTCCCGCAGTCCCAACAACGAAGAGGCCCGCAAGTACGCCCAGATGGCCGAGAGCGCCGTCAAGAGCCGTCAGGCCGAGCAGCAACGCACGCAGCAGGCGGCGGGGCTCGTGGCCGCCGCGAAGACGGCGCTCGCCGACGGCAAGCCCGATGAAGCGAAGCAGAAGTCCGAGGAGGCCCTGGCCCTCGACGCCGGCAACGCCGAGGCCGGATCGGTCCGCGACGAGGCCGACACGAAGATCGCCGAGGCGAAAGTGGCCGTCGAGGCCGCTGCCCGCAAGAAGGGCGTAAAGGTCAGGGACGCGCAACAGGCCGCCAAGAAGGACAACGTCCTGGCGCCGCCGCCCTCCGCGCGGGCGGCGGCAGCGCCCGCTGCAGCTCCTCCGGCCGCCACCGTGCCGGGAACGGCGACGCTGCGCGTGACCATGGATGCGCCGATTCCGGAAGGCCACATCATGGTGGCGGTCAACGACCAGATCCTGCTGCGGAGGCCCTTCTCGTTCAAGAAGGGCGAGGCTCGCAACGTCTCCGCGAGCATCTCGGTCCCGTTGGGCGCGGCGGCCGTCAAAGTGTGGCTGTCGGGCCCCAACATGCCTTCCGCCTTCGCCACGGCCAACGCGCAGCTCGCGGGGGGTGACTCGAAAACCCTGCAGCTCGAGTACTCCGGCGGAAAGCTCTCCGTCCGCCTGCAATAGCGCCCGAAGGCCCGGATTCGGGCCCCGAGGACGCGGCCCTTTGCGAAATGGCTGCAAATAACGTATAAAGCGCAGTCTTCCGGGGCGTAGCGCAGCCTGGTAGCGCACTCGGTTCGGGACCGAGTGGTCGGAGGTTCAAATCCTCTCGCCCCGACCAATTCCCTCTGCGACTTGCGTGAGAGTCGCCTTCCCCGACGCCTCCGATCCTGAGCCAACTGCGCTCTTTGTGCACGTTGTCGGAGCTCGAGCACCGCGTCGGACGGCATCCAGGAAGATGAGAGGGTCTTGCCTTGGCGACCGCTCGAGACTATATTTAGTCTTTATTTGATCCGTAAGGAGCCGCCATGCGCTACTCGTCCCAAGTCAAACCCATCAGCTACCTGAAGGCCAACGCGGCGGAGGTGTTGCTGCAACTGGCGAAGCAGCGCAAACCACTGGTCATCACCCAGAACGGCAAAGCCAGGGCGGTAATCCAGGACGTGGCGTCCTACGAGGAAACCCAGGAGACGCTGGCACTCTTGAAGATCCTCGCGCTCGGCAACCGGGAAATCGAAGCCGGCAAGGTCAAACCGGTTGCCGATGTGGTGGCGAGACTTCGTGCCAAGCGCCGCGGCGAGTGTTGGCCGGGAGTCTCTATTCCGTACTGTTGACGGCTGGCGAGGATCAGGACCTCGTATACATCCACGACTACATCGCCATGTTCGACACTCCGGCCAACGCGGAC
>JANMPW010000651.1:0-2053 GCA_031370065.1 Acidobacteriota bacterium | reverse complement strand
GCTCATGGTCCCGCTGACGCTCTTCCTCGTCATACTGCTGCTCTACCTCAATTTCCGCTCCGTCCCGCAGACGCTGATCGTTCTGCTTTCGATTCCATTTGCGATCGTCGGTGCGATCTGGCTCCTCGCCGGCCTCCAGTACAACATGAGCGTTGCCGTATGGGTCGGGATCATCGCGCTCGCCGGCGTCGCAGCCGAAACGGGCGTCGTGATGATCGTCTATCTCGACGAGGCCTACGAGCTGCGCAAGGCCGCCGGGACACTCCACACGCGGCAGGACCTCCACGAAGCGGTCTTCGAGGGTGCGGTCCAGCGCGTCCGCCCCAAGATCATGACCGTCATGGCCATCATGATGGGCTTGCTACCCATCATGTGGTCTCGGGGAACCGGCGCGGACGTGATGAAGCGCATCGCGGCCCCGATGATCGGCGGCATGATCTCGTCGACGGTTTTGACTCTGGTTCTCATCCCGATCATCTACGAGTACTGGCGCGCGCGCAGGCTGCCTTCCGCCGAGGTGGCGAGCGGCGGCTCGGAGGGCTCCGGCTCGTGACGACTCCAGACGGCCCGCGGCCCGAAACCGGGATTCGGAGACGTCACTCCGGCAGCCTTCGGGTGCGTCTCGCCGTCTGGACACTGGTCGTGCTCGGCCTCCCGAGCTAACTCAAGGTACCTCACAGGCCGGGACTCCGGTTGTCCGTGGTCTGTCTGCGTCGTGCCGCCTACTCCGTAGGAGCCGAAGTGGCACTACCTGGTGTTGTTGGAAGCCGCTGGTTTGCAACAGCACGTCTCTACCGCCTTCTTCGCCAGGGTGCAGTAGAGCTTTCCGTCCTTTTGGGTGCAGCAGCACTCCGCGACGGTCTTTCCGGTGAGACTGCAGGTGACAGAGCCGGTTTTCTTGGTTGCCTCGGACGCTGTTTGGGCAGCAGCCCCGATGGCGACCATGCCGCCCAGCAGGATAGCGAACGCTGTCTTCGTCATTCTCGTTTTCCTTTCGGCCCTAGCGGACCATTCGATAAATCAGATCGAGAAACTCGTCGTAAACCTCTTGCTCCCGTCCCGCCTTGATTCCTTCGGTCGCGCACTTCTCCATGTAGTTTCTGACCATCAGCTTTCCGGCGGCTCGAAGCGCTTCCTGCGCGGCGGCAATCTGCTGCAGGATCTCGGCGCACGGACGGTTCTCCGAGAGCATCCGGTCGATCCCATCCACCTGCCCGCGGGCGCGTTTGAGCCGTTGCCGGATCTCGGCCTTCCGTTCGTCCGGAACGAAGGCCGAATCGAGAATCGGGAGAGTACTTTTCCCCTTCATGGCAGAGGAGTATACTCCCAGGGAGTATATTGTCAAGACGCGTTTAGCGACTTTCGTCGCGCGTCAACTTCCGGTACGTGCGCAAGTGCCTCAAGGCGGCGGCCGCCTCGCCCAGCTTCTCCGCCAACGCCGCCGCGTTGAAGTGGGCATCCGCATTGCCGGGATCGACCCTCCCGGCATTCTCGTAGGCGAGAAGCGCCTCGGGGATCTTCCCGAGGTCCTCGAGCGCCACGCCGAGGTTGAAGGCCGCCGTCCCGTCGTCCGGCCGCGCCGCCAGAGCGGCGGCGTAGTGCGGCGCGGCGGCAGCCGGGTCGCCGGCCTCGTGCAGAATGCGCCCGAGATTGACGTGCGCCTGCGCATGGTCCGGGTCGAGCGCCAGCGCCTGCTCGTAGGCACCGCGCGCCTCCGCGGGCGAGGAAGGCTCGAGCTCGCAGGCCCATTCGTACCAGTCGTCGGCCGAGAACTCGGGGCCCACGTCGCGGGCCTCGCGGAAGGCGCGCCGCACCAGGGGTGCGACTTTTCGCGCAAGGTCCTTGACGCCGAAGTCGAACAGGATCTGGCCGGACTCGGGCCGCCATCGGCGCGCGCCGTCCTCGACGACGATGCGGCTGCCTTCCACTGCGATGCGCACGGCCGTGAGCGGCCGGCCGTCGGGAAGCCCGGCGCGCAGCCGCGAGAGCGCCGTGCGGATGCGCCGCGGCGTCACACCCGCGGCCGCGAGGCCGTGCGCCGTGCGCAGGAAGA
>JANMPW010000603.1:0-1527 GCA_031370065.1 Acidobacteriota bacterium | reverse complement strand
CGCTGGCAATCACCAAAGCGCGCACGAAGATCGTGCCGGGGCACGGGGCCTTGTCGAATCACGCCGGCCTGATGAAGTATCGGAAGGTGATCGCGACGATTCTCGACCGGGTCCGCGCGCAGAAACGGAACGTAAGACGCTCGCGCAGGTGCAGGCCGCGAAACCGAGCGCACAGTTCGACGCGGAGTGGGGCAAAGGCATGCTCCCGCCGAACGACTTCGTCGCGCTCGTCTATCAGAGTCTCAGAGCTTAAGGATCCATCAAGCCCTGATGCTTTGGGCCTTCCTTTTCCTCGCCGGCATTTTTACGGGTGCGCAGAACGCCCTGGCCGGCGGAGGGTCGTTCGTCACGCTCGGGATGCTGATCGTCGCGGGCCTGGACCCTCGCGCGGCGAACATCACGTCGACTGTCGCGCTCTTTCCCGGTCAGGTGACGACGGGATATGCCGGCCGTCGGATGGTATCAGGGGCCCAGGGGCTCTCGTTCAGGGCGCTCTTCCTTCTCAGCCTCGCCGGTGGCGTGGCGGGGGCGCTGCTCCTGCTCGCGACCCCGCCGACTTTCTTCGCCGGCCTCGTCCCATGGCTCGTGCTCTTCGCGACGGCGGTGTTCTTCTGGGGCTCGTTCATTCGGCGGACGTCTGTAGGCGCGCCACAGCTCGGACCTCGAGCCGCGGCGGCCGCACAACTGGCGATCGCCATCTACGGCGGCTATTTTGGCGGAGGCATCGGCTTCCTGATGCTGGCGGTCCTGACGATCGCGGGTCTGCCGGTGAGGAGCGCCGGGGCGACCAAGAATGTCCTCGCGCCACGATGAACGCCTCGGCGGCCGTCATCTTCCTGTTCTCGCGCGACGTGCACTGGCTGCACGCCGCGGTGCTGGGAGGCGGCGCCATCGCCGGGGGACTGGTGGGCGCCGGGCTGCTGACGCGCGTGAACGAGCGGTGGTTGAGGATTGGCGTCGTCGCGCTCGGGGCCGCGCTGACGGTCGGACTGTTCCTCCGCGGGGGTTAGCAGCCCGTGGCCGTACGGACTCCCCTATCCCCCCGTGCAGGAGGTTGCTCGCAGCCGGATCGATTCGACGTCGAGAACGGGCACGTAATCAGAGGGCGTGGGCCGCATGCCGGTTCCGGCGGTTGGCGAGCCGCCTCCGATCGTGATGCCTTTGCCGATTTTCATTCCGGGCTCGATCAGAGCGGATTTCTTGACCAGCCCCGTGATGTCGACCAGGTGTCGATCTTCACGCTTGATGTCGCTCATCACGTCTTTCTTGGCCGTCAGGCGGAAGGACTTCGCACGAACGATCGGACCGCTCTGCGTGTCCTCCGATCGGACGGAAGAAACAGCGAGAATCCGGCCCTTCAGACATCCTGTCACGGACAGCTGAACGGAGTCCTTCGGCACCGGTCGCTCCTGGGCGGCTTCCTGTGCTCCGAACGCGGCCAGCGTGATGATGAGCGCGAAGGTCGTCATGGTTCGTCCTCGTTCTACAGGGCAGGCGCGGCAGCTACGGCGTCGGAACGGCCGGTCC
>JANMPW010000598.1:0-6566 GCA_031370065.1 Acidobacteriota bacterium | reverse complement strand
TCGGGATTGGAGCCGGCGCCGCGCAATTGGGCCGGGCAGAACTCGATGAACATCCATGCGGGAGGCGTCCGAGCCATGACCTCTCTCATGCCGCGCAGGACGCTCACCTCGTCTCCTTCGACATCCATCTTCACGGCGTCGATACGGTCGATCTTCCGGCTCCGGCAATAGTCGTCGAGGGTGAGCACGGGCACCTGCACGGCCTCCACGGGCACGCCCGGGTCGAGCGGATGGGTGCGGTTCTCGGCCCGATCCCGGTTGCTGCAGAAGAGCGTCGCCTCGCCCTCTCGCGCTCCCAGGGCGGCGTTTTCCACCTGCACGTTCGTGAGCGAGAGCGCGCGGGCGCTGTCGCGAAGGAGCTCCGAGCAGAAAGGGTCCGGCTCGAAGGCGTAAACCTTGCCCGCCGCTCCAACGAGGCGGGAGAATTGCTTCGTATAGAAGCCGACGTTGGCGCCCATGTCGACGATGTTCATGCCGGGCCGCACATGCTGTCGGAAGAGAGCCTGCTCGCGGCGCTCGGCGAGGTGTTTTCCGAAGAGATACATCTTCGCGTAGGTGCGCCGGCCGACCGCCGTCGCCCGGAGGGGGCGTCTCATCATGAGCCGCGTGACGAAATGACCGATCTTTTCCTGGAGGGGGTTATGGGGGACGGTCACGCCTTCAAGTATACCGATGTGTGGTGACCTCACGGTCAACGGCCGCGGGTCCTGAGTATCCTATCGCCGCCGACGACTCCGGCCATGCGTACGTCTGCGATCCGAAAGCGGGGCGGATCCTCGTCGTCCCGGACGCCGTCCCGGGGTCGGCCCCGGGCCCCTGCGCGTTCTCCTGTTTGCGGCAGATCACTACCCGTTCGGCTCGCCCTTGCAGAGCTTGCCATGCAGCTCGAGAGTGAGCGCTTCGATTCGTTGGCTCAGCTCCGTGGCGAGCTCCGTCAGTCGGGTGTTCTGTTCGACCAGAACCAGAAGCTGTGCGGCTTGCTGTGCGGCGAGAATCTGGCGCTGTTCGCTGGCCGCCGCGAGGGCTTCCCGATGCTGGGCGTCCGCCACGGCGTGCGCCTTGTCCCGGTCTGCCTGCCGCGTCTGGGCGAGCAGGATGAGCGGCGCGGCGTAAGCGGCCTGGAGGCTGAACGCAAGATTGAGCAGGATGAACGGATAAAGGTCGAACGAGACCACTCGCAAGACATTCAGTGTTATCCAGACAGCGACGATCAAAGTCTGGGCCACGAGAAAGAGCGGCGTGCCGAAGAACCGCGCGAAGGCCTCGGCTCTCAGCGCCATCCAATCGTCCCCGAAGGCCGAGCCCAGATGAAGATGAGGGCGGTGGAACCGAAAGTGATGCTGGGGATCCGCGGGACTGGAAGGATTGGTCTCCGAAGTGGTCGTCATTCGTCCTCCAACATTGTGAAAAGAGCCTCCGGGCACATGTGCATACAGGAGGGTCCGAGGCGCCAGCCTAGCGCTGTCTTGAGGTCGTCGTCACTTCCACTCCGAGGGCGCCGTGGCGAGCGGGCCGTGGCCGCACCCGAAGCGCGCGGCGAGGTCCGGGTTGCCTTCGGAGAGCGGATAGGTCGCGGCGGTCGAGCTGTTCAGGCGCTCGGGCTCGTTCAAGTCGTACAGCTCGGCCGTGGCGCCGACGGCCTCGAGCCCCTCAAGTCTCGTGCCAATCCGCCCGAGGTAGCCGCGGATGGTCGGTTGTTCGGCCAGGCTCGAGACGGCGTGGGCGAAGACGACCCAGACGCGGGGGCGGCCGCGGAATCGGTCGAGCTCGCGCAGGTACTCGCGCGGTTGCCCGCGGTGGCAGCCGCCGAAGGTCACGTCCGAGGCCTCGATTCCGACCCGCGGCCCATAGAAGCGCAGCGCCCTCTCGGCGCCGTAGTAGGCGTAGAGGACGTCCCCGGGCTGCCGCCGCGTCGCTAGCCCCAAGAGAACGGTCCGCGTCTCCTCGTGCCGGTAGACCGGCAGATGCCGGGCGGTGGCGACCGTGAGCGCGATCACGAAGAGTGAGGCCGCGACAGGCCGTGGCACGCGGAGGCGCGCCAGCCCCGCGACGATCGTTTCCGCGGCGTCCGCGACCGCCAGCAGGGCGACCGGCGTCAGAAAGAGGACCGCTCGCCCGGAGAAGGGGTACCGATGCGCGGCGGCGGCGGCGAGCGCGACCGCCGCGGGCCCGACGAGCAGGGGAGCTTCTTGCGGGCGCTTTCTCCAGAGCACCGCAAAGCCGAGGAGCACCAGGCCCACGACGGTCGGGCGCGGAAGCGACGGCTGCCAGAAGCTCTGCATGTACTCGCGGGTGGCGGGAGTCAGACTGTGAAACCCGAGGGCGGTGGCCGCCGCGGCGCTCGCCGCCCAGAGCCCGAGCACGGGAAGAAGCGGCCGCAGAGGCGTCCAGCCTCCCCGGCGCAGCGCGATCCACGCGAGCCCCGCACTGAGGCCGGCGACCGTCAGGATCGCGGGCTGAGAGAACCAGACGGCCGCCATTCCGATGAGACCCGCTCCGAGGAGCCTGCCCCGGGACTGCGGGACGTCGCAAAGGCCGAGCGCAGCGAGCGTGAGCAGAAGCGTCACGGCGACATCGGTCGAGTACTGTTTGACCTCGGCGCTGTAGGCGATCAGGGAAGGCGCGAGAGCGAAGATCGCGGTCGAGAAAACGCCGGTCCAGCCCGGAAGAATGCGGCGAGAGAGAAGCGCGAAGAGCGCAAGCGCCGCGAGGCCGCCGAGCAGGGGAAAGAGGCGCAGCGCGAGCTCGTTCGCGCCGAAGATCTCGACAGCGCCCTTGAGCACGGCGAGGAACCCGGGCGGCGCGACCTGGTCGAGTGCGAGCGGCTCGCCGAGAAGAGAGGACAGCGGCGTGTGGATCACGTTTTCGGCGACGGCGATCTCGTCGATCCACAGCGATGTTTGGGCGAAGTACTGCCAGAGGCGCAGAGCGGCGCCGGCGAGAATCAACAGCATGAGCACCGGCCGCTCCGACGGAAGTTTCACGTGGCGATGTTAGCCGACGGAGTCGCACGGACGTAAGATCCCGCGTGGCAACGCATGAAGCTCGAGACAGGCGCGCTCGGTCACGTCACGGGCGCCAGGCTCCTGCTCGGCGGGCTCGTGCTGGGCGCTCTCGCGCGCCTCTGGATCCTGCCGCTGCCTTCGAGCCTCTGGCTGGACGAGTTCGGAACATGGTGGGTCACCAACGGCAGCCTCGACGAGATCCTGTCGCGGGTCCGGCTCTTCCCGCAGTCCTTTCCCTACGCGGTCATCGTTTGGCTGGCACGGGCTGCCGGCGGCAGCAGCGAGGTCGTATTGCGACTTCCGTCGTTGCTGGCGGCCGGTCTGGCTGCGTACTGGCTCTATCGGCTCGGCCGCCAGCTCTTCGACCGTCAGACCGGCTTGCTTGCGGCAGGGATCTTCGTCGGAGTCCCGCAGATCTGCTTTGCCGCGGCCGATGCGCGCCCGTACGCGTTCGCGGTCCTCGCGACGGTCGGCGCGCTCTGGATGCTGGTGCGTTGGCTCGAGCGAGGCCGGGCGGCGGATGCCTTCGGCTACGTGCTGCTCGCGAGCGCCGCCGTCTATTTCCAGTATCTCTTTGCCACGATGTTCGTCGTCCATGCGGCCTACGCGATTCGACGGTGGCGGCGCACTAGCAGAATTCGCGCGGGACAGATGTTTTTGGCGGCGGCGGGGGTCGCGGTCCTGACGGCTCCGGCCTCATGGCTGGCACGCGAGATCGGGCGCGACCGCGCGCTGCACGCCTTCGAAGCGATGCCGGACGTGAAAGCGCTCGTACGGATGCTGGTGCCGTCGGGCGTGCTCGCTGCGTTGCTGGCGAGCTTGCTCGTCTGTTGGATGCTCGGCCTGGCCCGTTGGAGGCGACTGACGTCGGTGTGGAGCAGACCGCTTCCGGATGGAGACACGAAGCGCGTGCCGTCGGGCGATGCCCTGTGGCTGCTGTCCCTGTCGGCGGGCGTTCCTGCCGTTCTTCTCTTCGTCGTTTCCCGAGCCACCGGTACTTCGCTGTTCGCTCCGCGGTACATGATGTGCATGATTCCAGGCCAGGCGCTGCTCATGGCCTGGTTTCTCCGCGGCGTACAGCCGAGCGCCGGCCGGCGTGCCGTGCTTGCCGGCTACCTGGTCATTCTGCTCCTGGCGCGCGGCCTGAAAGTCGCCCATGCGAACGAGGACTGGCGCGACGCGACTGCCGCCGTCAGCGCGATCAACGGCAGCCATCCGGTGCTGCTGTCGGGCACGTACACGGAGTCCCGCAACCTCTCCTGGGTGCGGGATGGCAAGCATGCCGCGTACATGCGCGCGCCTCTGGACTATTACGTGGCCGGCGGCCCGACGGTGATCCTGCCGCTCTTCGTCGGCCGGGATGCAGAGGCGCACGTGGAGGAGCTTCTCGACTCCACAGCAGGGATGGAGGATCGTTTCGCGCTGATCGAGCGCTCTTCGAAATTTCCCTCGTGGGCCCCGTGGCTCGATGCGCGCCTCAGGCCGAAGGGCTATCGCATGAGGAGAGTCTGGGAAAATCCGAGCGCGTGGATCTTCGAGCGGCCGGTCCCCCGCGCGCAACCGCCGGGTTAGGTGCCATCTCTCAACACGTTGTTCACCGGCTTGGAGGATGTCGAGGCCGAGGTTTCGCGCTGAGAGAAGGCCTCTCATTCGGCTGGCATTCTAAACACCCCGCGCGGGAAATTCGGGCGAAACGGATATTCCGGAATCATGAAATCATGGAAAACAGCGGGGCCGTAGCTCAGTTGGATAGAGCAAGAGTTTCCTAAACTCTAGGTCGCCGGTTCGACTCCGGCCGGTCCCACCATCGAAGCAGTAGGGAGTCTGCCGGGGACCGCCCCGCGAGACGGCTATCGCCCGACGAGCAGGCCCGGTCCGGCGCCGAGGGCGAGCAGCAGGAAGGCGAGGAGCGCGAGCCGCTGCGCGGGGATGATCCGGGACGTCGTCTCCGGGTGAGCGCGGAGAATGAGCGCCGCCCGATGCCGAGGACAGTCCGAAGAAGCCAGGGGGTCGACAGGGGACCTTCGTGCGCCGCGGCGCAGGCGCCGAGAAAGATCCCGCTGAACGAGGCGAGCGAAATCTTCGGGTCCGCGAGTCGCCAGAGGCCCGCCCCGAAGCGTGGGCTCAAGGACCTGGGCGGGGCGCTGAGCCGGCCGCGCCGGGCGGCTTGCGGCGGTCGAGGTCGCGGATCTTCGCGACGAGGGCCGCGATGGAAAGCCCGATGAGGGCGAGCGAGAGGATGAGGCCCTTGCGCCGGAAATCGCGCTCGCGCCGAATGCGAACCGCTTCGGCCCGCGCGGTGCGGGCGATGGTCAGTCCGCCCGCCACGGTCTGCTGCACGGCGTAGGGCTGGAACAAGTGGACATCCGCCCGTGCCTTCGTGAGGGCCTCGTCGGCGCGGGAGAGGTCGAACTGGGCGCGGGCGACGAGCATTCCGGCCTCGGCCTCCCGCCGGAGCGCCGCCTTCGCAGCGTCGGTCTCCTTCTCGAGCGCGAGGATGTCCTCAGACATGGCCGCCGCGGACCGTGCCCCCTCCGTCCCCGCTTCGTGGCAGGTGATGCATTTGCCGTCCTTGCCCGTGGAGAGGAACGCATCGGTGGGGTGCACGATGTCGTGGTTGTCGTGGCAGGTGACGCAGCCCGGCAGGCCCATCTCGGCGAAGGCCTCCCAGTGCGGGCTCGCCTTGAACTGCTCGGCGAAGACCGTGTGACACGTTCCGCAGACGTTCGAGACGGACCCGACCTGCGGCGGCGCGGCGCCGTGGTTGCCGTGGCAGGAGTTGCAGGTCGGCGAGGAAAGGTCGCCCTTCTTCATGAGCGCTTTGAAGTGCACGCTCTTCGAGTACTTCTCGTAGACGTCGGAGGCAAGCTTGTGGGCGCTCATCAGCGTCGCGTCTCCGTGGCAGCGGTTGCAGGTTTGCGCGATGCGCGTGGGATAGACGGGTGACCGGACGTCCTTGACGGGCAGGATGCCGTGGGTGCCGTGGCAGCTGGCGCACGTGGCGACGGTCTCGTCGCCGCGCAGGAGCGCCTTGCCGTGGCTGCTCGTGCGGTACTCGGCGAGCTGGTCCACACGCTCCGAGGGATTGAAATGCTTCATCGCGGCCGCATCGGCATGGCACGTGCCGCACAGGGCGGGGATGTCCTTTGGAGACGGCTTGCCCCGGAACCCCTTTTTGGGGTCGTGGGCCAGATCCTGGTCCTGGCTGCGGGGGTTGCCGCCGTGGCAGGAGGCGCAGGTGAAGCCCGAGCGCGCGTGGATGTCGTCGGCGAACAGCTTCGCCGGAGGGCTCACGCGGGCGTCGTCGAGGGCGAGATGGCAGTCGACGCATCCGATCGCAGCGACAGCCTTCGAAGGGGGCGTGGGCGTCGGGGGCCCGGCCGGCGCGGCGATGGCGCCGGCGAAAAGGGCCGCGAAAACGGCGAGCCGGCGCGTCACCGTTTGACCTGCCCGGGAGGCGGCAACAGCGCGAGGACGGTCAGGACGAGGGCCCCGGCGATCGCGACGAGCGCCAGGCGGTTCCACCAGGGGGACGGGCGGCCGAGGGACGCCTTCCGGTCG
>JANMPW010000095.1:0-1830 GCA_031370065.1 Acidobacteriota bacterium | reverse complement strand
GCCTCTGCGAAACGCGCGGCGAAGCCATCCGAGAGATCCGCGACACCGTCGTCCACGAAGTCGGCCACATGCTCGGACTCGAGGACGAGGAGATGCCGTACTGATTCAGTCCTGGGGGACGAAGAGGACCAGCCCGTGCGGCGTTTCGCTCCGGACACGTTCGGGGTCCGCGGATAGCCGAGACACGAGCGCGGCCATCTCTGCGGGCGTGAACGGATAGGGGTTCGTCGAGGTAGCGAGCAGAACCGCTTCTCCCGAAGCGACGGGGTGCGTCTTGTCGAGCACTCGGCGGTTCGGCACGTAGCCCGCGTGCGGATAGAGGGAGCCCTGGACGCGCACGGACCGCTCCGCGAGGGACGCAAGGGCCGGCTCGATCTCGGCGCGCGCCGGGTTAGCGCGCTGGAACGTGTAGCCGGCGCCATCCAGAGCGCAGGCAAGAAGGACCGCGAGCGCTCCGATGCGCCGGCGCGGCAGCGTCTTCGCGAGCCGGGCCAGGCCGTAGGCCGCCCCGAGGAACAGGAAGGGGAGAACGGGCAGCGAGTAGTAGATCGAAAACTCGCGAAGCTGCCGGAAATCCGCCGCTCCGTAAGGCACGAGCTGCGGGAGGGCGGCGACGAGCCCCTCGGGCCCGGCCAGCGGGAGAAATAGGAGCGGCTCGAGCAGGTGTGGAATGCCCGAGTGCGCGAGCGCCCTCGCGAGCGCGATGGGATGGCTTGCCATCCCGAGGGCGGCGCGCGGGAGGGAATCGCCCCAGGTCGACCAGTAGAACGCGTACCAGGGCCGTTCGGGCGAGGCACCGGAGAAGTGCGGCGCGACCACGCGGCTGCTGAGGAGAAACGCCGTGATGCCTGTGCCGGCGACGGCGGCCGCGAGGCGATGCCTTCGATGGAACAGCGCCGCGGCGAGCGAGAAGCCGAGAAGAACCAGCAGGGAGTCCTCCTTGACCGTGATCGCAAGCAGCGTTCCCGCGGCGACGAGCCAGGGTCGTCGCGCCAGCAGGCCGAGCCAGAGAAGGAAAATCGCAAGGGGATAGAAGGCCTCGACATGGAACCCGTACTGCACAGCCCTGGCCGTATGGCCGTTCAGGACGAAAGCAACGCCGATCAGGGCGGCCGCCAGGTCGTCCCCGACGATGCGCCGTACGACCAGAAAGCCGGCGGCAGCGCCCGCGGCGATGGCAACTGCCTCCGCCGCAAGAAGCCACAGGGGGCTCGCGACGAGCGCATAGAAAGGAATGAAGGCGACAAGGACGTAGCTGCCGTGCACGCCGAGATAGCTCTCGCCCATGTAGTCGCAGAAGAGCAGGCGGCCCGAGAGGGTCGTGGCGATCGGATGATCGAAGAAGAGCGTCGTGTCCCAGGCATTGAGGTCGAGCGCGAGGTAGCGGCCGACGACGACGCGGGCGAAGAAGAGCACCGCGGCCAGGACGGCCATCCACAGTGCTCCCGGCGAGACGGGCGCGATGCCTTCCCGCAGAAGGCCGGAGAGTGCGCGGCGCCAGGCCCGCGGAACAAGCGCGAGGAGGCAGAGTGCCACCGTGACAGCCAGCGGGGCAGACAGCCGGGCGAGGTCGCGGCCGGCGATGCGCCACGGGGCCGTGAGCACGAAGAGCGCGGGCAATCCGCCGGCGAGTCCGAGCCAGAGCTTGAGCCCCCGCGGCAAGAGGGCCTGACCAGGAGCGTTCACGGCGTGGGATTCTGTCAGAGGTCCGGTTGTAGACTCGGGCCATGCGCCCTCGCACTGCCGCGGTCGTGGTCGCCCTGCTGTGGTGCGTGGATCGTGCCCGCGCCGACGAGCCGAGGCGCGCGACCCCGAGGATGGCGCGCGAGG
>JANMPW010000568.1:0-4193 GCA_031370065.1 Acidobacteriota bacterium | reverse complement strand
TGCGGCCAGAATGAGCTTCTTCATGGGATCGCCTCTTCCCACGCTCTACGGATCGGCAGGGCGAGGGTTTCCCGGGAGTCAGGAGAGAACGGCGTAGGCGCGGACCGGAAAGCTGCCGAGGCCGAGAAAGGGCGCGGGCACACAGTGAAAGCGAAAGCCCGCGGCCGGCAGCGCGCCGAGGTTGCAGAGGTGCTCGACGATGGGAATTCCGGCCGAAAGCAGAAGCGTGTGCGCGGGGCGCACGCCATCATCCGTGTCGTCGATGTTCAGCGAATCGATCCCGACGAGCGCCGGCCCTGCTCCCGCCAGAAATTCGGCGGCCGCGCGCGTCAGGTGCGGGTGCCCTTCCGCGTAGCGCGGCGTCCGCCAGTGCGCGTCCCAGCCCGTCCGCACGAGGACCGCCTTGCCCGCGAGGTCGCTTCCTGAGAAGAGCTCCGCGTCCACGCCCCGTCCTCGTCCCGACGCATCCACGACCAGGCCGTCGAGGTCGGCGAGGCGCTCGAGCGGCAGGCCGCCGATATCCTTGCCATGCGCGAACCGGTGGAACGGAGCGTCGAGGTAGGTCCCGGTGTTCGCGACCATCCTCACGCGCGCGATGTGGAACGTCGTTCCTTCCGCGTAGTGCCCGCGCGATGCCTCACGGCCCATGAAGTCCGAGACCACGGGCCCCGGCAGACCCGGTGAGGTGATCATCCCGTGTTCGATCGGGTGGGAGAGGTCGATCAGCCGCAGCATCCGCGAAAGGCTATCAAAAGAGTCCGTAGTCTGTGGTCTTTAGTCTGTGGTTCGGAAGCGGCTACGGCGCTCTCCGCTACCGACTACAGACGACCGACGACTGACTTCTTCCTATCGCTCCAGAGGCGCTTAAGGATCTGGATCTGCCCCGTGTGGTACACGTCGTGCGAGGCTACGCCGTAGACCAGCGTGTCCGTCTTGTACTTGCTGCCCGGCAGCTTTTTGCCGAGGGTCGCGGCGGAAAGCTTTTCCACCCCATTGCGCAACCGTCGGTGCTGCAGGTCGAGGAGCGCGAGGTCGGCCTTCCAGGCGCGCTCGGTCGGCGACGTGAGCCGCGCGAACCAGTTGCTCCCCTTCTCCGGAAACGTCCCGCGCTTCTCGCCCGTGAGCAACCGCCAGACGGCGTACTTCCAGTAGGCGGCGTGGAGCACGAGCTCTCGGATGTTGTGGCGGCCAGGCGCCGGACGCCAGGCGGCCGCTTCCGCCGACACGCCGCGCAGCGATCCGCGCAGGTTCGGTCCCTGCCAGGCTTTCTTCTCGTAGGACTCGTCGAGCAACCGCAGAAGCAGCGCGACCTCGTTCATCGACGTCCTCCTTCGGCCCGCAGCGGGGCCACGTTGTCCTCGGCGGGCGCAACCGTGCGGCGGGCGCCATGGCGAATGATGAGCGCCACGGCCGCTACGATGACGACAGCCGCGATCAGCGTGCGCGCCGTCACCGACTCGCCTGCGATGAGCCACCCGAGCAACACCGCGACGAGCGGATTGACGTAGGCGTAGGTCGAAACCCGCGCCGGCGTCGTGGCGCCGAGCAGAAAGATGTACGCGGAGAACCCGAGCAGCGACCCGGCCACGATCAGGTAGCCGAGCGCCAGCATCGAACGCGTCGAGACCGCGGCCAGAGAAAAGCCCTGTCCCTCGCGCGTGAGCGTGGCGACGACGAGCAGGATCAGCCCGCCCGCGATCATCTCCATCGCCGTCGCGAGAAGCGTCGAGGCCGGCAGCGCCGCCCGCTTCGAGTACAGCGACCCGATGGCCCAGAGGAGCGCGGCCGTCAGCAGCGCCGCCGCGCCCCACGGGTCCACGTGCTGCCCGCCGGCGAACTGGCCCGGCGCGACGAGAAACACAATTCCGGCAATCCCCATCGCGAGCCCCACGAGCACGACGCCGTGCGGTCGCTCCCGGCGCTCGCGCCCGTCGAGCAGGGTCATCCAGATCGGCACCGAAGCGACGATGAGCGCGGCGAGCCCCGACGGCACCTTCTGCTCCGCCCAGGTCACGAGGCCATTGCCGCCGAGCAGGAGCAGGCCGCCGACGACCGCCGCCGCGCGCCAGTGGCGCAGCGTCGGCCACGGCGCGCCCCTCATCCGCAGCCATCCGAACAGCAGCGTCCCCGCCGTCAGATGGCGGACCCCCGCGAGAAGAAATGGCGGGATCGTCTCGACACCGAACCGAATGGCGAGGTACGTGGAGCCCCATAGGATGTAAACCGCCGCGAACGCCAGCATGATCTCGGCACGCGACGGGGCGCGGCGGAGCGTGCGCGGCTCAGGCATGCAGCGTCTCCGAGGGCCTCTCGCATCCAAGATCCGCTTCTTGTGGCCCGACCGCCTCCTCGTCTTCCCCCCCGTAACGGATCACGACCGCGACCGCGCCGACGATCACGACCGAGGCGAGCAAGACGCGCGGCGTGAGAGCTTCGCCCGCCAGCGCCCATCCGAGAAACACGGCGACGATCGGGTTCACGTAGGCGTACGTCGACACGCGCGACGCCGTCGTCACGCGGAGCAGCCAGAGGTAGGCGGAGAAGCCGACGATCGACCCGAACACGAAGAGGTAGACGGTCGCGAGCACGGACTTCGCCGACACGGCCGCCGGATCGAATCGGGCGAGTTCCCCCGCCGAAAGGCCCGCGAGTGCGAGCAGGGCCCCGCCGCACAGGAGGGTCACGGCGGTCGCCATGACCGGCGACGAGGGCAGCCGCGACCCGCGGGAAAAGAGCGACCCGCCCGCCCAGCAGAAAGTCCCGACGACGAGAACGGCCATCGCCGCCGCGTCGAAGCGCCTGCTGCCGAGGGCCCCGGGCCCGGCGAGGATCGCGAGCCCGGCGCAACCGAGCGCGATCCCGGCGAGGACGGCCCCTTTGGGCATACGGCGGCGGCGCATCGCCTCTATCAACACGAAGGACATCGGTTCGGTTGCAACGACGAGCGCCGCGACACCCGACGGGATGAAGCGCTCGGCCCAGACGACCCCGCCGGTGCCGCAGACGAAGAGCAGGAATCCGGTCACGGCTGCTCCGCCCCACTCGCGCCTCGACGGCCGGGCGGCGCCCGCTGCCAGCGCCCACGCGTATATGACGACGCCCGCCAGCAGGAAGCGCACGCCCTGCGTGAAGAAGGGGGGGAGCGTCTCGATCGAGAAGCGGATGCCGAGGTAGGTCGAGCCCCACAGGACATACACCGCCGCGAAGGCGGCCACGAGCTTCCCGAGGGAGGGCGAGGCCGGGCGCGGATCAGGCACGGATCGACTCCGCCGCCGCGGCCGGCGCCTCGATCGGCAGCCGTGCGCTCTCCTTCACCGTGTCGAGGACGATCGTCGTCCGCGTCGAGGTGATCGATTCGATCCGGCCGATGCGCTCGCGGAGCAAGCGCCCGGGATCGACTTCTGCGCCACGTGGTAGAGGACCGTCGAGAGCACCACGACCGCGATGGGCCAGAGCATGCCTTCCTCCCGTTGCCTCGAAACACGCGAAACGGCGCGGCGGTTGCCCCACGGCAAGGCTACACCGCGAAGTAGCGCGCCTGCGGATGGTGCAGGACGAGCGCCGACACCGAAGCCTCGGGATCCATCATGAATCCCTCCGTCAGCTCGACGTCGATCTTGCGCCCGTCCAGGAGGCGAAAGAGCGTCGCCTGATCGGCCAGCTCCGGGCAGGCGGGATACCCGAAGCTGTAGCGCTTGCCGCGGTAACGCGCCTGGAACCGATCGCGCATGGTCGTCTCCGGCGGATCGGGGAAGCCCCATTGCTCCCGCAGTCGCCGGTGCAGCCACTCGGCCGCGGCCTCGGCGGTCTCGACGGCCACGGCCTGGAGCGCGTGGCAGAGCAGGTACTCGCCCGCGGACTTCAATTCCTCGGCGCGGGAACGCACACCCTCGCCGGCCGTCGTTATGAAAAGCGCAGCCGAATCCGGCGCCGTCACGCCCAAGCCCGGATGCACGAAGTCGGAGAGACACAGCCTTTCCCCGGCGACCTGACGCGGGAACGTGAAGCATGCCTCCCCGCCGCCCGGCAAGGCGAGGTGGAGCGTGTTGCCATCGGAGTGCGCGGGGAAGTAACGGTACATCGCGCGCGCCGAAATCCAGCCCGAGGCCTGCACCTTTGCGATCAGCCGCTCGAGCTCGGCGAGCTTCGGATCGCCCTCCTCCTTGAGCTTCCAGTAGCTGCCCCGCAGGCCG
>JANMPW010000055.1:0-3578 GCA_031370065.1 Acidobacteriota bacterium | reverse complement strand
GCCTCGAGCGCGACGAGCCCGAAGGACTCGGCGTCCGACGGGAGCAGCAGCAGGCGCGTCGCCGGCAGGATCGTCTCCACGGCGGCCACGTTGCCGAGAAAGCTCGTGCGGTCCTCGAAGCCGCCCTCGCCCGCGAGCCGCACGGCAAGCGAGCGGTCGGGCCCGTCCCCGATGAGGAGCAGGCGCGCTGGAACCTGGCGCCGGATCCGATCGAAGACGGCGAGCACGTCCCCGATCCTCTTGACCGGGCGGAAATTGGAAACGTGCACGATGAGCGCTTCGCCGTTGCGCGCGAGGGCCCGCGCGAACGGGGAGGCTCCATCCGGCCGGTATTGCCGCGTGTCGACGAAATTCGGGACGACCTCGATCCGGCGCCGCACGCCGAATTCCCGGACGGTCACGTCCCGCAGGTAGTTCGACACGGCCGTCACGGCGTCGCTCTGCTCAATGCCCCAGCGCGTGATGGGCAGGTAGGAGCGATCCTGGCCGACGATCGTGATGTCCGTGCCGTGCAGGGTCGTCACGACTTTCAGCTTCGCACCACCTCCGTTGCCGTTGCTCATCTCGCGCGCGAGGATTGCCGAGATCGCGTGGGGCAGCGCGTAGTGCACGTGCAGCAGGTCGAGGTGGGCGTGCGCCGCAACCTCCGCCATCTTCGTCGCGAGCGCCAGCGTGTAGGGCGGCGACACGAAGAGCGGGTACGACGGCGCGACGACCTCGTGGAAGTGCACGCGTTCGCGCGGCAGGTCCAGGCGCGAGGGGAGCGCGTAGGAGATGAAGTGCACCTCGTCCCCGAGCTCGGCGAGAGCGATCCCGAGCTCCGTCGCGACGACCCCGCTGCCGCCGAACGTGGGATAGCAAGTGATTCCGATCTTCATCGGCTCCCTCTCCCTCGGGGAGAGGGCCGGGGTGAGGGGAAGGCGATCGCCACGATGCGCATCAGAATCCCGGCTCGAAGCCGGCGAACGCCGTGACGAGGTCGTCCATGCGCGGGGGCCGCCGCGAAAGGAAGCCTTCGCCGAACTCGACCCCGATGAGCGCTCCGTGCTGGCGCGCGCGCGACTCGACCATCCCGAGGAAGTCCTTCTGCGACAGCATGGTCTGCGGCTCGGTCGAGCTGGCGTTGTGGAACTGGCTCTCGAACGCGCGCATGGCGGCGCGGCGCGTCTCGATGTACGGCGTCACGTCCACGACGAAGGAGGGCGGCTGCGGATCGAACGTGGAGAAGTAGACGGTCTGTTGCGGGCGGTGCGCCGGGTGCGCGGTCTCGAGCTTGC
This sequence comes from Acidobacteriota bacterium, assembly GCA_031370065.1. Taxonomy (GTDB): domain Bacteria; phylum Acidobacteriota; class Thermoanaerobaculia; order UBA5066; family Gp7-AA6; genus DAHUXD01. Next base: position 2,301 of record JANMPW010000055.1, on the reverse strand, counting down.
GCAGCCCCGCGTAAAAGGCGGCATCCGTGACGAGCTGGCCCGCGCGCCGGTGGTCCGGGTGCCGGTCGTCGGGATACGGGGTCAGGATGACCCGCGGCTTCTCCCTCCGGATGACATCGATAACGATGAGCTCTTCTTCGCGGCCCCGGCGAAGGCCCCCGTCGCCGAGGTCGAGGGACTCGCGGAACTCGGCGCCGAGGATCTGTGCCGCGCGCCGCGCCTCGACCGCGCGGATGTCCGCGGAGCCGCGGGTGCCCATCTCGCCGCGTGTGAGATCGATGATGCCGAAGTGGTAGCCGCCGGCCTTCAGGCGCGCGAGCGTGCCGCCGCACGTCAGCTCGACGTCGTCCGGATGCGCGGCGATCGCGAGGACGTCAACCGCCATGGGCACCTCTCTCCGCGTCCTGGCCAAGATCGATGACGGCGGCGCCCTCGGTCGAGGCGCCGGCGGCGCGCCGCAGCGCGTCGAGGATTCCGGGCCCCCACGAGAGGAGCCACGAGAGCGGCGGGTAGAGCCGCTCGGCCGGGATTCCGTCGGGCATCAGGGCGTGCGCGAGGCGCTTGCGGCGCTTGGAGGCGACGCTGCCCTTGCGCTCGACGGCCTTGCGGGCGCGGTCCGAGAGCTGCTCGAACTGGTACGCAATCTTCTTGCGCGCCGTGTCGAGCGCGCCGGTGAGCGACGCGTCGAGCGTCTCGAGCGGCGCGGCGAGAGCCGAGAGGTGCTCGTCCGTCGCCCGCCCCAGGCGCGCGGCCGCGTCGGCCTCGGGGATGGGCGCGGCCTCCGACGCCGCGGGTGCGGAAAGCAGATCCTCCTCCGTGATGCCGAGCTGCTCGGAGAGCCTCCGCTCGGCGGGGCCGCGCAGCACGACGTGCGTCCGGGGGATGAGCACGGGGGGCGTCACCCCGAAGAGCGGGAAGAGCGGCAGGCTCTGCACGTGGTACGCAATCTCCGCCGCGCCGAGAACGCTGGCTGCCATGGGGAAGAGATACGACTTCAGGACCGGTCGGGTTATGACGTCCGCCGACGGCCACGCCTGTCTGGCCTCGACACGGGCGACTGCTCCCGCGAGGTCCTCGATGCGGCGCCGCCCCTGCGCGTCGATCGCGAAGAACGAAAAGCCTTCGGAAACCGGTGCCGGAACGGGGCGGCCCGAGGAGCGCAGCTTCTCTTGCGTGGCGCTCAGGGCTGCCCGCAACGCGTCGGCCTTTCGCGCCGCGTCGAAAAAGAGCTCGGCGGTCGGCGCGCGTAGAGTCTCGTCGAGCGGCTCGAGCACGAGGAGCGGATCCGGATCCACGAGGTCGAGCAGCGTCTCGATGAAAGCGTCTCCGTAGAGCGTGCCGGGCTTGCTTCGCGCCGAGAACGCTTCGAGGACGCGCCCGCCCTCGTCGTCGTTCGCGTCGGGCCGAAACGCATCGACGATTCCGCGCACGCCCTCGGGAATCGGAACCTTGCCGACGGGCTGGCGGTTCTGGCGGTCCGCGCCCTCGAGGATGAGCCGCTGCAACCCCTCGGGCGTCGGTCGCACCGTCTGCGCGATCTCCTGCAGGTCGTGGTCGTCGGTCAGCGCCCAGAAGACCGGCACGGCCGGCACGCCGCGCCGTGAAAGCTCACGCGCGAGATGAATCGCGTCGAACGCCTTCATGAGCGTGAAAAGGGGCCCCGTGAAGAGGCCCACCTGGTGTCCCGCCGAGACGGCGACGGCGCGGCCCGCCGCCAGTTCCTCGGCCATCTTGCGCGCCTCGGTCCCGCGACATCGGAAGGCCGAGGCGGGGACGTGCGCGGGCCGTCCCGCTGCGAGCAGCTGTCGGCCGCGCTCGGCCGCAACGTCGACCGTGGGCCGGTCGGGGTATAGATCGGGAACGCCCTTCAGGAACTCGAGAAAGAGCGGCGAGAGCCCGGGGTATTTCGCGTAGGGGATCATGAGGGCTCCGGCTTTTTCGCGAGGACGATCAGGCGCGGCGAGTCGGGCCCCGCGGGGGTCTCGTCGAAGTCGCCCCATACTTTTTCCACGCGCAGGCCCGCCCCCTCGAGCAGCGCCACGAGCTCGTCGGTGGCGTACGCGCGCACGCTCTCGCGGAAGATCTCCGCCGAGCCCGCGCGCCGGACTTCGATCTCCTTCTCGAGCCGCGCGGTAGCGGCGTTCCACGAGCGGCGGATGCGGTACTCCTTCTCGCCGCAGCAGCGGCGCTCTTCCGCGACCAGGCGCGCGAGCACGTGGTCGCGGCAGAAGGTGTCGCAGAGAAACGCCCCTCCGCCCTGGAGCACGCGCTCGATCTCCGCGACGACAGCCGTGTTCTCGA
>JANMPW010000526.1:0-2719 GCA_031370065.1 Acidobacteriota bacterium | reverse complement strand
TCGCGCCGGGCCAGCGCATCGCAACCGCAGGTTGCACCGGCTGGTGCACGGGGACGCACCTGCACTTCGAGGTGCGGAGAAACGGTGAGGCGGAGAGCCCGTTTGCGACCGTGCTGCGTTCCTTCGCCGCTCCCGGGATCGTCCACCGGCCACGGTTGCTCGCAAGCGCAGCGGCGAAACGGAAGCCGGTACGGGTGCTCGCGTTCGTCGCCCTGCACAAGCCGCTTACCTAGAGCGGGTACACTTTCGCCCGACCCGGGCGGTTAGCTCAGTTGGGAGAGCACCAGCTCGACAAGCTGGGGGTCACTGGTTCGAGCCCAGTACCGCCCATCCGAAAAGGCCTGCTACGCGGGCCTTTTTGTTTTCTGTCTTGGCGTCGCTAAATCGGCCAGTGCCTGGTTGGTGCCTGGGATTTACGCCGGTACCTGCAGAAGGCGACACGTGAACAGCCTGATCGCATCTAAGGAGGCGCTTGGCGACCAGGGTCAGGGTGGACGTGGTACTGGACGAGCCCGGCCTCAGGGTCGACGTCGACGACCTCGATTTGAAGGTCGAACCGGTTGTGCTCTCTGACTGAGTTCTTGCACATGCTTGCCTCTTTTGTAGCGTGCGCATCGCCGTGTCCTGCTGCTTCTGTCGGTGGACCCGGTCTCCGAGCTCTAGCTCTCCGGCGGCGTGAAAGGCCCGGTTCTTGCCCTACCCTGTAAGAGCCTGTAAGGCCTGCTTCACGGCGTTGTTGAAGTGCTTGGGATCAGCCCCGCCGGCTGAAGCGACAAATATCGCGACGCCTGCTTCGTGTGAGAGCTTGCCGACGGCGACCATCTCCGCTGCCAGTTGAGGCGTCGACAGCCGAACGATCTCCTTCTTCTTCGCCAAGCGTTTGCCCTGCGGGTCATCGCACACGACCAGCGTGTCTCCCAGTTCGACAGCGAGTAGCACGATGGAGATCTCGCCCTTGTGCGCGTCTGGGTGGTCACCGGGTTTGCGTGCCGCACGGACGCGGTCGAGCAGTTCTTCGGCGCTCTTTGGGCTCAGGTCGGCGACGTCGACGGGTGGTTGCACGTGCTGAAGGGCGCGCAAGAAGGCGTAGTCGTCTTTGCGCGCGTTCCGAATGAGCTCGGTCTCGACCTCACGGCTGATCGCGGCTTTGGCGCCCAGGTACGCGACCAGATCGAGCAGGTAGCCGGCCGACCCGAAGCGGAAGAACGGGCCAGCGTCGGGCGCGACGCGACTCCAGTCCCGGATGAGCTCCATCAGAAGTCGGGCTCATCCTCTGGCGGCCCGATCGAGAGCTCTGTCATCTGTTCCTCGACCCAGGCCGTATCCCGGCCGAGTGCGTCGGCGAGTCGCTCGACCTCGACGAAGCCCTGCTCGAGCGCCTTGAACCCGTACTCCTGCATGACCGACGGCAGGCGCGGAAGGTCTTCTCCTATTTGGGCGAGCCTGTCGGAGGCCTCCTCTAGCCCCAACCGCCGGTGCAAGGCCGAATGTTCTCCGGCAGCGATCGTCGTGTCGATCGCGTTCGCTTGGCTCTTGGATATCAGTTCGCAGATCTCCAGACGCACACGGGTTGCCATGGCGCTAGTGCCAAATGCAGCGGCGAGACGGATGACGACCTCAAGATCGATCGACTCCGGCTGCTGGCGCTCGAGCCAGCTCTCGAGCGCGGCCTTCGGTAGAACAAACTCGCCGGCGAAGTAATTGGCCTGGATCTCGTCCAGATTCTTCTTCGTCTTGCCGAAGATCGTCTCCGTCTTGTCGACGACCGGGAGGTGGCCAAGGCGGTAGTGCCCGAACTCGTGCGCGAGGGTGAAGCGCTGGCGGGCAACCGGCTCGTTCCCGTTGAGGAAGATGAACGGTTGGCTGCGACGGCGACCAAAGGCGCCTGCGATGCCATTTGGGAGTGACAGGATGGCCACCGGGATTCCGGCCCAGTCCTCGACCACGGTCAGGATGTCCGGGAGTGGTCCGGTTAGTCCGAGATCGAGCTCCTGGCGTGCGGTGCGGGCTGCCTTGATCGCTTCCCGGACCTTCGGGCCTTGAGGCATCGGCTAGCTCGCTGCTGTCTTCAGGGCGAAGAAGTCGTCGTAGACCTTGTTGAAGAGATCGACAGCCTCGCTCACGCTGGAATCGTCCGCCTCCGCCCGGAAGGCGAACGCCACCTCGTCCTTGCGGAGGATCTCGTCGGCTGTCTTCCCAAAGAGTTCTGCGATCACCGTTAGTTCGTCGACCGCGAGGCCGCGCTCGCCAGCCTCGATGCGGCTAACCGCCGACTTATGGACATCGAGGCGTTCGGCGAGCTGCTGCTGCGACAGCCCGCGCTCCTCGCGAAGCTCGGCGACGTAGCTCCCGATCTCTGCCTTCGTGCGGTAGGTCATAGCCATTCCTCCTCACCGTAGAAGACTCATGCCCGTTTGGTGGGTTTTTCGCACCGATCTGCCCTCTCATGAGTATACTCGATGTGAATATGGCATCAAGACCGGTCAGAGCGAGGTAGGATATGGAACGTATGTTCGAGCCTGAGAAGCACCGAGTTGATCTCCGCAGGATCCTGCTCCACCACGAGCAGGCGCTCCTCGCCGAGCTCGGCGCTCGCGAACTCTTCGACCATCCGACAGCGAAGGGGGACCTTGGTGAGGGCCCGTGGCCTCGGGTGCTCCGCAAGTTCCTGCCCGAGCGCTACGAGGTCTCGAAGGCGTTCGAGCTCGACGCTCGCGGC
>JANMPW010000506.1:0-7181 GCA_031370065.1 Acidobacteriota bacterium | reverse complement strand
GCGTTTCGCGAGTCGATGATGAGGTAGCCGAGGCCGGAGTCGACCGCGATCATCTCGGCGGCCACGACGACGATCCACGCGATGCCGAGCGCGATCCGGAGACCGACGAGGATCTGCGGGAGCGCCGCTGGGAAGACGACGCGTGCGAGGAGCCGCGGCGTCGAGAGCCCGAAGTTCCGGCCCGCCTGCAGGTACATCGAGGGGACGCTCCTCACGCCGTTCATCGAGGCCACGACGATGGGGAAGAAGGCGCCGAGGAAGATGAGAAAACCCGGAGCGGCTTCCGAGACCCCGAACCAAAGGATCGCGAGCGGCATCCACGCGAGCGGGCTGATCGGGCGCGCCATCTGAATGACCGGGTTGAACGCCGAGGCGAGGGCCGGGTGCCAGCCGAGTGCGAGGCCCGCCGGGATGCCAAGGACGAGCGCGAGAAGGTACCCCGTAGCGACGCGCCGGAGCGAGTCGCCGACGTAATGCCCGAGGACGCCCTTGCCGGCGAGCTCTCTCAAGCCGAGCAGGACGTCGAGCGGCGACGGGAACACGTTCGTGTGGCTGAATCGGATGGCGAGGGACCAGATGAGGACGGCGAGCGCGGCCGTGCCGAGAGGAAGCACGAAGCGCAGGGGGTCAGATCTGGTGGGCAAGGCCGATCTCCCCGAGGAGAAGGTCGCGCAGCTCGATGTAGCGCGGCGAACTGAGGTCCCGCGGATGGGGCATGTCGATGTCGACGATCCGGCGAATCGTTGCGGGCCGGGTGGACATGACGACGACGCGGTCCGCGAGCTGGACGGACTCGTCGATGTCGTGCGTCACGAACAGGATCGTCTTCTTCTCGGCGCGGCGGATGCGGAGAAGCTCGCTGCGCATCACGAGCCGCGTGATCGAGTCGAGGGCGCCGAAGGGCTCGTCCAGGAAGAGGACGTCGGGGTTCACGGCGAGCGCGCGCGCGACCTCGAGCCGCTGCTTCATGCCGCCGGACAATTCCTGCGGATAGGCCCGCTCGAAGCCGGCGAGCCCGACGAGCCGCACGTAGTGGGCGACGCGTTCCGCCCTCTCCGCGGCGCCCAAACGGAAGAGGCCGAAGGCGACGTTTCCCTCCACCGTGAGCCACGGAAAGACGCCGCGCTCCTGGAACACGAAGATGCGGCGGGGGTCGGGGCCAAGGACTCTCTCGCCGTCGATGAGAACCGTCCCGGACGTCGCCGGCAGGAACCCGCCCACGATGTTCAGCAGCGTGGACTTCCCGCAACCCGAGGGGCCGAGAATGCAGACGAACTCCCCGTCCGCGACCTCGAGGTCGATGGACGTGAGCACCTCGATCGGGGAGCCGTCCGTCTCGAAGAGCTTCGAGACGGCCCGTATGCTCACCTTGGCGGGCGCCGGCGCGGTCACGCCCCGTATCCCCACTTCAGGGCCTTCAGCGTTTCGAGCTGGCGGATCGACGCGTCGAGGACGAGGCCGATGATTCCGATCATGACCATCCCGGCCACGACGAGGTCGTATCGGTTGCCGGCGTTGCGCGCGTCCACGATGAGGAAGCCGAGCCCCGAGTTGACCGCGATCATCTCCGCGGCCACGACGACGAGCCACGCGACGCCGAGAGAGATCCGGAGCGCGACGATGAGCTGGGGCAGCGACGCGGGCAGGATCACCTCGAGAAGGAGCCTGCGATTCGAGAGGCCGAAGTTCCGGCCGGCGCGGAGAAGGGTGGGCGGGACGTTGCGGACGGCGTGCATCGAGGCGACCGTCAGAGGAAGGAAGGACGCAAGGAAGATCAGGAAGATCGCCGCCAGATCGCCGACGCCGAACCAGAGGATCGAGATCGGAATCCACGCGAGGGGCGAGATCGGCCGGAGGATCTGGAGGAGCGGATTCAGGGCCTGCCCGCCCCGCCGGTACCAGCCGAGGACGAGCCCGATCGGGATCGCCGTGACGACGGCGAGGAGGTAGCCCCAGCTCACCCGGTAAAGCGACGCCACCACGTATTTCGCGAGGAGGCCGCGCCGGAGGAGCTCGACGAGGCCGTTCGCGACCTGAAGGGGGTCCGGGAACAGCCCGGAAGTCTGCCGATGGGCGGCCCAATACCAGAGGGCGACCAGCGCCGCGATCGCGGAGAAGGGGAGGAGGCGTTTCAATTTCTTCTTAAGCGCCGTCGGCCCGAGCGGCTTCCGGGAGCGGAAGGACGGGCGCCGGAACGCGCGGCGCCTTCGGCGGAGCGTTCGGCACCGGACCTCCGATCGGCGAGGGCGTCAACACGTACGACCAGGCGTTCGCGAGCTCCGCCTTCGCCCACCGCGCGAGCCCGTGCCCGAGCATGACCCAGCTCGCCCACCGCACCGAGAATCCCACGAAGCCGGGGCGGCGCCCCGCGTTGTGGTTCCCGTAGATCCCGAGGGCCCTCTTCCTCTTTGCGATCGCGACGAGCCGCCGGTTGTAGAAGCGCATGGGGTAGTAGGCGATCTCCGAGCCGTCCTGGTAGTACGGCGGAAAGCCGAGCCTCTCCGCCGACCATTTGTATACCGGGATGACGGCCGCGAGGTAGTAGAGGGCCGTGTCCATCAGGAAGGCGATCGTCATCGTGTCGTAGTCGCCCATGACGTAGTACTTGTCGCGGAAGATGGCCTCGTAGAAGTACGTGAAAAAGCGCGTGTAACGCTTGTTGTGAAGAGCGTACTCCTCGGCCATCTCCTCGGCGGGCGCGCCGGAGAGGGCCCGCTCGATGAGCCGGACGCGCGCATAGACCGAGAAGGACATCTGGTCGAGGCCCGGCGAATAGAAAGGATCGAGGAATCCGCCGGCGTCGCCCACGCACGTCCAGCCCGGTCCGATGAACGCGTCCACGAAGTACGGAAGGTGGCCGTACATCCGGCAGTCGCCCTCGGCGGGCTCGGCGCGCGTGAGGAGCTCCTTCGTGAGGGGGTTCGCGTCGAGGAAGCGCGTGAGCTTCTCGAGGGGCGTCGCCCCTTCGGGCTGCACGAGGCGGGTGTCCCACACGAGGCCCACGCTCGTCTCGCCGCCGTGGAGCGGGATGAACCAGATCCAGTAGCCCCATCCCATGAAATGGTTCGTGGCGAGCCGGCGCGCCGTGAGGACGGCGCGCTGGAAGGGGTCGGACGAGTCCGTGCCCGCGACCTCGATGCCATCCATGTCCTTCACGCCGCGGTAGCGCACCCAGATCGCCGCGGTGGGATGAGACTCGATCGGCTTCACGCCCCCGCGCTTTCGCGCGAGCATCGCCTGCCGGCCCGTCGCATCCACGACCCATTTGCAGCGGACCGTGAGACGCGTCCCGTCGGCCTTCTCGACGACGAGCGTGTTCCCGGCCTCGCCGCCGAGCGCGATGTCCACGACCTTCGCCGGCCGCCAGACGTCGGAGCCTTCCGCCTGCGCCAGGGCGAGCACGTGCTCGTCCAGCTTCTGCCGGTCGATCTGGAACGAGGGAGTGCGGGCGAGCTGTGTGGGTCCCGTCTCGGACGCGTCGCGCAGGCACGAGACCTTCTCGTTGTTGAACCAGTAGCGGAAGGCCTGCTTCGGCAGCTGCTCGCGGGAGAGGTGGTCGTAGATCTTCAATTCGCGGGTCAGAAAATACGCGGAGACCTCGACCGTGGACTCGCCGACCTTCCAGTCGAAGGCCGCGCTCTTCTCGACGACGAGGATCCTCACGTTCGGCATCCGGCGGCGGAGCAGGACGGCGGTCGAGGCGCCGGAGATCGCGCCTCCGACGACGACGACGTCGTAGGAGGTCTCCTGGGACAAAGGGGACTCGCTCACGGCCGGATTATAGGGAGCCGCGGGATTCGTCCACGGTCACCGTCCGGTCGACCGAGGTGACGGGCCCGAGGTTCTGCACGAATCCCGAGGGCCAGCGCACGACGAGCTTTTCGACGCGCGTGGCGGCTCCGAGACCGAGGTGGATGATGGGGCTGCCGGTCGCGAGGTAGCCGCTCGCGTAGCCGCTCTCCCGGACGAGCGCGCGGCCTCCCGCGAGAGTCGCCGTGACGGACGCACCGAGTCCGTCCCTGTTGTCCTTCCCGGGCGTTCCCCTGAAGCGGAGCCTGAGGAAATGCTCGGTGTCGGGGTGCGTGCGGCTGCCGAGGAAGAGCGCTTCGGGAGCCTGCACGGAGCGCACGTAGAGGTCGAGCGCGCCGTCGCCGTTCGCGTCGAAGGCCACCACGGCCCGCCCGTTGGTCTGGAGGTCGAGCCCGTCGAGAAAGGCCCGCTCCTCGAACAGCGGCGCTAGGGAGCCTCTCTGCGGGCCGCGGTTCCGGAAGTACGCATCGCGTTCGATGCCCTGCACGCCCGCGCCTTTCCTGTCGAACGTCCTCTTCATCTCGATGTAGTCGTCCCAGTACGCCATCGTCTCCCACCAGAACTCCAGCTCGCGGTCGTGCTCCCGGCCGTCGCCCCACATCCCGTTCGTGGCGTACAGATCGAGGCTCCCGTCGTTGTCGAGATCGGCCGCCGCCACGCTCCAGTTCCAGCCGGCGCGGCCGGCGCCCGACCGGCCGGTCGCGTCCTCGAACGTCCCCTTCGGAGTCCGCAGAAGCAGCGAATTGCCGCGGCACATCTTCTCCATCCACGAGATCCCCATGCGCAGAAAAATCCGTCCGGGGAGGGGCATCGGGAGGCCGGGGTATTCATGCAGGAACCCCCACTGCGTATACGTTCCCGTCGTGTAGAGGTCCAGGCGGCCGTCGCCATCGAAGTCGCCCCATGCGGCCGACATCCCGTAGCAGCGGTCTTCGACGCCGAGCTTTCTCGTGACGTCCTCGAAACGCTTCCCGTCCACGTTGCGGTAGAGGTTCTTCAGGCCAAAATCGTTCGTCACGAGGAGATCCGGCCGGCCGTCACCGTCGAAATCCGCGAAGAGACACGAGAGTGACCAGCGCGTCGGCTTCTCGACGCCCCATTCCGCGGATGCGTCGCGAAAATGGCCCTTGCCGTCCCCGAGGAACAGGTAGTTGCGCCTGCCGTCGTTCGCGTCGAAGGGGGGATCGGGCATCTGCCTGTAGTAGTCACCGGTGCCGCAGATGAAGAGATCGAGGTTGCCATCGCCATTCACGTCCGCGAAAGCGAGAGAGCGCGTGGGGCCGGACGTGACGACGCCGGACATGCCGGTGATCTCCTCGAACGTACCGTCCCGGCGATTCCGGAACAGGCGGGTCGGGCCGAAAGCGTCCGTCACGGCGAGATCCGGAAAGCCGTCCCCGTCGATGTCCCCGGCGGCGACTCCCGTCGCGGGGATGCCGGAGCCGTCGGCCTTCGCGAGTCCGGCGCGCACGGTCACGTCCGTGAAATGTCCGTGGCCATCGTTCTCGTAGAGGATCGACCGCACGCCATCGCCCACGAAGAGGTCCTCGTCGCCGTCCCCGTCGAAGTCCAGAACGGCCACGCCCGAACCCGGCCAGATGCCGTCGATGAGGCGGTTCGTCAGTTTCTGCGGCGGATCGCGCCGCGGGGCGCCGAGGCCCGCAGAAACAGTGGCGTCGTGGAAACGGGGATGCGGCTCGATGCGGTCTGCTTCGGAAGAGAGAATAGAGACGGAGAAAGTACCCCCCTGCGCGTCCACATTCGGGAGCAAGAACGAGACCTTCGCCGCTCGCTCGACCCTCGCTCCGTCTGCGCGAAACCCATCCACGACGAAGGCCGCCGTGCCCCGCAACTCCCACCTTTCTAAGAAATCCTTCTCTTTCTCTTTTTTCCTCTCGATTTCCGGTTTTCCGGAAACGTCGAACGACACGATCGCGACGCGCTCGAGATCCTTCCAGGCCCATGCGCGCAACTCCGCGATGCCTGCGGGTTCGCCCGGCGCGCCGGCGGCCCGCCGGCGCAGCGCGGCGCGCGTGGTCTCCAGCGCGTCGCGATACCGCTCCAGCCGATGCATCCACGGGATGAACTCGGCGCGGAGACGCGAGAGCGAGGCATTCCGGAAGAACCAGACGCCCAGAAGGGCCAAAGCCGCGGCTGCTGCGGCCGCAGCCCAAAGCTTCCTTCGGGACATCTACGCCGTGGCCTTCGCGCGCCCGGGCTGGACGGCGGCGATGAAGAGCAGCTTCGGGTTCTCGCGCTCGGCGCGTTCGAGGTGCCACTTGCTCTGGAAGAGGACGAGCGGACGGCCCTCGAGGTCCACGAGGCACGCGACACTCGGCGGGTCGTCGAAGCGCCTACGGTCGAACTCCTCGCCCTCGACCCAGCGGGCAAGCGTGAACGGGAGACGGGCGTAGGAGATCTCCGCTCCGTACTCCGAGCGGAGGCGGTGCTGAATGACCTCGAACTGCAGGACGCCGACGGCCCCAAGGACAGGATCCCGCTCCATGCGCTCGGCGTCGTGGAAGACCTGGACGGCGCCTTCTTCGGAGAGCTGGTCGAGGCCCTTTTTGAGCTGCTTCCTCTTCGCGGGGTCCAGCATGACGACGCGGTTGAAGAACTCGGGGGAGAAGCGCGGGATGCCCTCGAACTCGATGCCCGGCGCCTCGGCGAGGGAGTCGCCGATGCGGAGGTTACCGGCGTCCCAGAGCCCGAGGATGTCGCCGGCCCAGGCCTCTTCGACGAGCGTCCGCTCCTGCGCGAGAAACTGGAGCGGCTTCGTGAGCTTCAGTGTGCGGCCCGAGCGCGGGTTCAGGACTTCCATGCCCCGCGTGAACTTTCCCGACACGATGCGCAGGAACGCGATGCGGTCGCGGTGCGCGGGATCCATGTTCGCCTGGATCTTGAAGACGAAGCCCGAGAACGAGGGGTTCAGCGGATCCACCTCGCCCGTCGTCGTCTTGCGGGGCAGCGGCGCCGGAGCCAGCTCGAGAAAGCGGTTCAGGAATGGCTCGACGCCGAAGTCGTTGCTCGCGCTGCCGAAGAAGACGGGCGTGATGCCGCCCGCCAGGAAGTCGTCTCGATCGAATTCATTGCCGGCCGTCGCGAGAAGGTCCAGCTCGCCCTTCAGCGTCGCGTGGGCCCTCTCGCCGAGCGTCGCGATGAAGGCCGCGTCTTCGAGGGAGGACACCCCGATGGGAGCCACGCGTTCGCCGCGATGGCCTTCGCCACGCTCGTAGCGGAGGAGAGTCTTGCCCCAGCGGTCGTAGACGCCCTGGAAATCCGGGCCGGAGCCGATCGGCCAGGTCACGGGATGGCACGGGATGCCGAGGATCCGCTCGATCTCGTCCATGAGGTCGAGCGGGTCCTGGCCC
>JANMPW010000497.1:0-2829 GCA_031370065.1 Acidobacteriota bacterium | reverse complement strand
CCGGCGCGCCGAGGCGATCGCTTCGGCGTCGAGCACCAGCTTCTCGGCGCTCTGACAGGCGAGGAAGTCCAGCATCCCGGCCCCCGAGATCATGTTGATGCCTCCGAGCGCGCCGAGCAGGATCGCGGCGGCACTCTCCATGCCGGCCTGTGCGTCGACGCACTTGGCGTCGCTGCCGCCGAGGTAGGCGTGGGTGGGCAGGCCCAGGCTCTTGCCCACCTCGGCGCACGCCAGGTCGATCATGGCGGTCTCGACGGCTCCCATGGGCGTCGTGCCGGTGCGCATGTCGAAGATCGACGGCGCCCCGCCCCAGACGACCGGCGCGCCGGTTGCGGCGAGCTGGGAGATGGTGATTCCGGTGATGCACTCGGCCGCATGCTGCACGGCCGCGCCGGCGAGCGTCACCGGAGCCGCGACGCCGGCGAGCGGCACGGAGACGATCTCCGCTGGCACCCCGGCGCGCGCCAGCTCCACGAGGCTGTCCGACGCGAACGCGGACCAGTTCAGCGGTGGAGAAGGGCACACGTCGAAAACGGCGCGCGGCCTCCTGCGCAGGGCCACGCGTCCTCCGGCGTCGGCCGCCAGAAGATCCACCATGGCTCCGACCGCGCTTGCCGTGAAGGCGCCGGTGACGATCGGCTTTTCGGAATAGAGCAGCACGAGGAAGAGACGGTAGAGGTCGCCGATGTCCTTCGGCACGTCGCCGCAGACGAGGGCCGTGGACTGCGCCGCGTACTCGGGCAGCATTTCTGCGACCTGGACCAGGCGGACGAGATCGGCCGACAGCGACTCGCGGTGCTCCCCGGTCTCCGGGTCGAGGACGTGAACGCAGGACGACCCCGGATCGAAGTGCACGGAGTTCCCGCCGTAGCGGACGCACGCGCGGCCGCTCCGATCGTGGAGGAAGAATTCCGAGGGTGCGGAGGCGAGGGCGCGGCGCGCGAGGGGCTCGGGAATGTGCGCCACGCCCGCCTCGACGGCGGCTCCCGCGGAGGCGAGAAGCTCGGCGGCGGCGCCATGGACCTGCATTCCCGGCCGCATCAGCAGGATGAAGGCCTCCTCGAGGATCCGCCCGAGAAGCGCCGGGTCGAGCAGCGAAAACCTCGGCCGCATCGGATTTTCTGCTAGCGGCCGACGAGCGCCTTCGCGAGCGCCACCGCCGCCACCGCGTCTTGTCCGTAGCCGTCCGCGCCGATCTCCTCGGCCCAGCCCCGGGTCACCGGGGCGCCTCCCACGATGACTTTCACCCGGGGACGCAGGCCGTGGCGGTCGAGTGCCTCGACGACGTGTCGCTGGCCGGTCATCGTCGTCGTCAGCAGCGCCGAGACGCCCACGATGTCGGCGCTGAGCTCGCGCGCGCGCAGGGCAAACGTCTCGAACGGCACGTCCACGCCGATGTCGTACACTTCGAAGCCGGCAGCCGCGAGCATGGTAGAGACGAGGGTCTTGCCGATCTCGTGGATGTCGCCCTGGACGGTGCCGAGCACGACCCTGCCCAGGATCTCCCGCTGCAGGCCCCCCCTCTTCAGCTCCGGATCGAGCACCGCCGTGGCCGCCTTCATCGCCTCGCCTGCCATCACGAGATCGGGCAGAAAGAGGTCGCCTCTTCCAAAACCTTCGCCGACCTCGTTCAGGCCCGGAACGAATCCCCGCTGGATGGCCTCGAGCGGGGCGAGGGAGAGTGCGATCGCCTCGGTCGCGAGCGCGGCGGCCCGATCGGGATCGCCCTCGCAAATGCTGCGGCGCATCGCGTCGAGAAGGTCGTCATGCATGGGCCTCTCCTCCCGCCGGTCTGGAGGCCGCTCGCGTCGCGGCGCGCTCGATGACGCCGGCCACCTCCCGGGCGGCGGCCTCGCCGAGAGGCTGCGGCCGATGGTTGTCGAGAAGGCGCGCGACGTGGTCCGCGGCCCGCTCCGGCAGCGCCTTGCCGCCCCGCGCGAGCCAGCCGGGATGGTTGTCGCGGTCGAAGATCGTCGGATACCAGCGCTCCCTCGTGTGACGCCGGGTGTGCGGGAGCTTCAGAAACTGGCCGTCCGGCCCCGCCTGGGCGATCAGATCGAGAGCGAGGGTTTCCGCGCTGATCTCGACTGGCTGCTGGAAGCTCGAGATCCAGCCCGCGATCTCGTTGCAGATCGCCAGCTGCGCGAGCGAGCCCGAGAGTCCCGACTCAAGGTAGCCGAGGTCGTGAAAGAGGTGGCCGCCCGCCATCGCGCCGACCAGCATGCTCAGGGCGGCCTCGATGCCGGCCTGCGCGTCGACCAGCTTGGATTCGCTGCTGCCGCCGAGGCAGAAGAGGGGCAGATCATAGAAGTGCCCGAGCGCCTCGGCCATCCCCCGGGGCTCCGGGGCGCAGTACGGGTCGACCATGGTCCGCATGTCGAGCGCGTCGCCGCCGAATCCCGGCATGACGAAGGGCGCCCCGGGGCGCTTGAGCTGCGAGAGCACGAGGCCCGCCAGCGCGCCGGCGTTGGAGAGGGCGAGGCCTCCGGCCATCGTCATCGGTCCGCTCGTCCCTCCCGACACCACCGGGATGTAGAGGGCCGGCAGGCCCTTCCCGGCGAGAAAGAGGAGCTTTTGCAGGGCGTCGGCGTTGTGGAGCAGGCCTGTCGTGACATTGATGTAGCAGGCCGCAAACGGCCTCTCGCGGAGCGCGTCGGCTCCGCCGGCGACGGCCTCGGACATCTCGATCACGTCGGCGCAGCCGGACATGTCGTAGGTGACGAAGACGATGGGCTTCGACGTGTTCTGGAGCATCGCCTCGAACTGGAGCCGGTCGGCCAGATCGGGTTGGACGTCGGAGGGCAGGAACATGGACATCACGAAGCGGAT
>JANMPW010000492.1:0-2292 GCA_031370065.1 Acidobacteriota bacterium | reverse complement strand
GGACGCCGAAGCGCTCGCGGCTCAAGGCCACGACCTCTTGCACGAGAATCTCGGGGGCCGAGGCGCTCGCGGTCAGGCCGAGAACCTTCACGCCCTCGAGCCACTCGGGCTGGATGTCCTTCGCGCGCTCGATCAGGTACGAGGCGACACCGTTGGCGCGCGCGACCTCGCACATTCGCAGCGAGTTGGAACTGTTGGGAGCGCCGAGAACGAGGAGCATGTCCACGTGGGGCGCCATCGCCTTGACGGCATCCTGACGGTTTTGCGTCGCGTAGCAAATGTCCTGCTTGGAGGGCGCCTTCAGGTTCGGGAAGCGGCGCTTCAAGATCGCGAGGATGTCGCGCGTGTCGTCGATCGAAAGGGTCGTCTGGGTCAGGTAGGCGATGCGATCCGGATCCGGGACCGTGACCTTTTCTGCGTCCTCTTTCGTCTCGACGAGACGGATCGCTTCGGGCGCCTCGCCGAGGGTGCCGACCGTCTCATCGTGGTCGTGGTGGCCGACGAGGATGATCGTGTAGCCCTGGCGCGCGTAGTGGATCGCCTCGAGGTGGACCTTGGTCACGAGCGGGCAGGTCGCGTCGATCGTGCGCAGGTTCTTCGCGGTCGCCATCTGGCGCACCGCAGGCGCGATGCCGTGGGCGGAGTAGATGAGCGCGGCCTCATCGGGGACCTCGTCCACCTCTTCCACGAAGCGGGCGCCCTTGTCGCGCAGCTCGTCGACGACGTAACGGTTGTGGATGATCTCCTTGCGGACGTACACGGGGCCGTCGGCCACCTCGAGGGCCTTTTCGACGACGTCGATCGCGCGAACGACGCCGGCGCAGAACCCCCGCAGCCCGGCGACGAGCAGCTTCTCGATGTGGACTCCGGAAAAGTCGCGCTCGCTCACCAGGTCACCGTCTCGGCGAATTTCTTTTCCTTCAGAGGCCCGTCGGACGCGGGCGCCTTCGGGGAGGAGCGGCCGAGGTCGGGGAAGGCCGCGAGGACCTTCTCGACGACGCCCTCGACGTCGAGCTTCAAGTTGTGACGCTGCTGGAGCTGCGGGCTGTGGTCGATGAACTGGTCGGCGATGGCGTGGACCTTGAGGTGCTCGGTCGGCAGCCCCGCGTCGTGGAACGCCTCGAGCACGCCCGCGCCGAATCCGCCGATCTCGAGGTGCTCCTCGAGCGTCAGGATCCGTGGGGTCGCGGCCACGATGCGCTTCAAGAGCTCCATGTCGAGCGGTTTGGCGACGCGCGCGTTGGCGACGCCGCAGGAGATGCCCCGCTTCTCGAGCGCCTCGGCCGCCTGGAGCCCCACGGCCACCATGGAGCCGTAGGCGAAGAGCGTGAGATCGTGCCCCTCGCGGACCATCTCGCCGCGGCCGGTCGGCATGGTCTTGAGAGTCGGATCGAGCTCGATGCCGAGCGCCAGTCCGCGCGGGTAGCGAACCGCGTACGGGCGTCCGGAGGTGATGGCCGTGTAGAGCATGTGCTGGAGCTCGTTCTCGTCCTTGGGCGCGGCGACGGTCATGCCGGGAATCACGCGCGTGTACGAGATGTCGAAGACGCCCTGATGCGTCTTGCCGTCGTCGCCGACGAGCCCGGCGCGGTCGATGCAGATCGTCACGCCGAAGTTCTGCAGGGCGACGTCGTGGATGAGCTGGTCGAAGGCGCGCTGCAGGAAGGTCGAGTAGATCGAGACGACGGGCTTCCACCCGGCCTTGGCCATGCCGCTGGCCATGATCACCGCGTGCGCTTCGGCGATGCCGACGTCGTAGACGCGGTAGGGGAACTTCTTCTTCACCTCGATCAGGCCCGTGCCCTCGAGCATCGCGGCGGAGATCGCCACGATCTTCGGGTCTTTCTCCATCATCGTGATGAGGGTCTTCGCGAAGACCTGCGAGTAGGTCAACCGCACGCCCGCGCCGCCGGCTCCCGTCGGCGTGCCCGGCTGGTGGAACTTCGACGGGTTCTGCTCGGCCTGCTCGAAGCCGCGGCCCTTGTGCGTGAGGGCGTGGATGACGACGGGGGTGCCGTCCTTCGAGACCTCGCGGGCGCGCGCGAGCGCCTCCTCGAGTTCCCGGTAGTCGTGCCCGTTCACGGGGCCGACGTAGTGGAAGCCGAGCTCGTCCCAGATCAGGTTCGGGAAGAACAGGCCTTCGACCGAGCTCTTCACCTTGCGCGCGAGCTCCCAGGCCTTGTCGCCCTTGGGCAGGCGCTTGAAGAAGCTGTGGCCGGCTTCGATGAACTTCTGGTAGGTCGGATGGAGCTCGAAGCGGTTGCGCCAGTGCGCCAGCCACCCTACGTTCTC
>JANMPW010000481.1:0-2836 GCA_031370065.1 Acidobacteriota bacterium | reverse complement strand
GCTGCTCCTGCTTCCGTTCGCCGCCATGGCGAACGAAATCCCACCCCGGTGCCCGGCCATCGACCCCGCGCCTGTCCCGGCATCGCCCCGGGTCCGGGCGTTCGTCGATCCCGCGACCGGAAAGTTACGCGAGCCGCGCGCCGACGAACTGCGCCAGCTCGCGGAGGAGCGCCTCAAATCCCGCGCCGCGTCCGCGCCGCACGTCTTCGAGATCGTGACGCACCCGGACGGCATGAAGTCGGTCGATCTTGGCGACGCATTCCTGTTCGACGTCCGCATCGAGAAACTTCCTGACGGCTCGACAAAGACCGTGTGCGTCCCGCACGCGACGCCAGCCGCCGCCGGAACGCAGCAGTAGCTGTGCGAGCCCCGCGCGCCGCAGCCGCCCTCCTCCTCTGCGCCCTCGCCGCGGCGCCGCTCGCGGCCTCCGCGCGCATCACGATCGTCAACGCCAATCAGGCTGGCGTCGGATTCAACGATACGACGGCGGTGGCCCCGGTCGGCGGCAACCCGGGGACGACGCTCGGTCAACAGAGGCTCAACGCTTTCCAGAAGGCGGCCGAGCTCTGGGGCGCCCTGCTCGACAGCGACGTCGAGATCCGCATCAAGGCGAGCTTCGAGCCGCTCGAATGCACGGCCACGACCGGAACGCTCGCCGCCGCGGGCCCCGCGACCAGCGTGCAGGGCTTCGCGAACGCGCCGCTGCCGGGGACCTGGGATGTCGTGGCCCTCGCGAACAAGATCGCCGGGAGGGACCTGGCCCCGACCGCCCCCGGCCACATCAACGCGAAGTTCAACTCGAACGTCGGCACCGCGGGCTGTCTCGCCTCGAGCCAGTGGTACTACGGCCTCGACAACCAGCACGGCGGCAAGATCGACCTGGTGTCGGTGCTGCTGCACGAGTTCGGGCATGGCCTCGGATTCCTGACGCTCGTCGACCCGGAGTCGGGGGCCGAGTTCCTCGGCGATCCGGACGTGTTCGAGCAACACATCCTCGACACGTCCACCGGAACGCACTGGAACACCATGACCGCTGCCGATCGCAAGACGTCCGCGATCCGGACCGGCGCGCTCGTCTGGGACAGCCCGGCGGTCACGGCCGCCGTCCCGGGCACGCTGAGCGGACTGCCCCTGCTGACCGTCACGGAGCCCGCGGCGCTGTCCGGCGACTTCGCGGTGGGCACGGCCGATTTCGGCGCGGCCCTGACCATCGCCGGGGTTTCCGGAGACCTCATCGCCGCGGCCGATGCCGAGAACGCCGAAGGGCCCGCGGCGACCGACGCGTGCTCGACGCTCGACAACGCCGCCGACGTCGCCGGCAAGGTCGCCCTGGTGGACCGCGGCACCTGCAGGTTCGTCGACAAGGCGCGCAACGTCCAGGCAGCCGGCGCGATCGGCATGGTCGTGGCCAACAACGTCGCGGACACGAGCACGCTCGGCATGGCCGGCGACGACACCACGATCACGATCCCGATCGCCAGCGTCACGCAGGCCGACGGAGCGACGATCCGCGCGAGCCTCGCGGGCGGCGTCGTCGTGCGGATGCGCTTGGACCCGGACCATCGCTCCGGAGCGGATGCCGAGAACCGCATGCTCCTCTTTGCCCCGAACCCCGTTCAGCCCGGCTCGTCCACTTCCCACTGGGACTCGAGCGCGTATCCCCACCTGCTGATGCAGCCGAACGACTCCTCGGACCTGCCGCATACCGTCGACCTGACGCTGCCGCTGCTCCAGGACATCGGATGGGCCTCGGCGCCCGTTCCGGAGGGACAACCACGCGGAGGAGTCCTGCGAGCCGACCCCGAGGGCGCGCCGCGGACGGTCGGGCCGCGGCCCTAACGGGCTTTCTCCGGGCGCGCGGACATCTTCTCGATCCCGGCCCACTCCCGGTCGGAAACGGGCATCACCGAGAGGCGCGAGATGCGGACCAGGGCAAAGTCCTTGAACGCGGCGGATGCCTTGATCTCGGCGAGTGTGACCGGGCGCGGGAGCGCGCGCACCGGGACGACGTCCACGGCGAACAGCTTCCCGGCGGGATCCTCCGGGTCCGGATAGGCGTCGCCGGCAGCCTTCGCGAGCGCGACGACGGCCTTCTCGTCCCCCGTGTGGTAGTAGAAAATCCGATCGCCCTTCTTCACCGAGCGCAGGTGCTTCTGGGCGAGCGGGTTCTTCACGCCGGTCCAGCTCGCCTTGCCGTCCCGCTTCAAGTCATCGAAGGAGTAGTGCGTCGGCTCCTCCTTGAAGAGGAAGTTCATGACCCGACTCCTTTCCCGGGCGGCGTCACTTGCCGTCCGGCCCATCCAGGATGAGCGGCGGCTCCGTCTTCTGGAGCTCGGCCGCGACACGCTCCATTTGCCGCATGGCGCGCAGATGGTTTCGCCCGGCAATCTTCATGACGTCCTCGTCCGAGTACCCGCGCCGCAGCAACTCGGCGAAGAGGTACGGATAGCGCGTGACGTTCTCGAGTCCCGGGACCATCGAGCTCGAGCCGTCGTCGTAGAAGTCGGCGCCGATCCCGACGTGATCGATCCCGGCCAGCTTCACGGCGTGGTCGATGTGGTCGGCGACGAGGGCCACGGAGCCTCGCGGCCCGGGGTTCGCCTTCTCCCATTCCTTGACGGCCTTCTCGATCGACGCCTCGTCGTCGAGGCGCGCCTGCAGGTCCTTCTTCGCCTGCTTGCGTTTCGCGGCCCAGGCGGCGTGGTCGGGCGCGATGAAGGACCCGATGAAGTTGACGTGGATGACTCCGCCGTTGGCGGCGAGCGCGCGCAGGACGTCGTCGGGAGCGTTGCGGGGATGGCCTGCGACCCCGAGGGCGCTCGAGTGGGAAAAGATC
>JANMPW010000464.1:0-12036 GCA_031370065.1 Acidobacteriota bacterium | reverse complement strand
GCCGTCGCGCGTCATCGTGACTCGAGACCAGCGGGTTCAGGTGCAGGCCTACGGTGCTCCCGACGGCGCCGTCGAGAGTCTATGGGTTGACCCGACGCAGCCGTCGCCGGCTCTGGGCTGGAGGACCGTATCGCGGACGGTCCACACGACCATCACGCCTCTCGAGCGCACGTACTGCGGCTCATCGAGCGCGTGCACCTGGAAAGGCGGCAGCGAGATGTGTGCGACGACGGATTACTACTGCGATTACGACGGTCGCGGCGGCATCCGCTGCTACGACTGCGATGGAGACCCCGATCCTTCGTGGCCACGCAGTCCCTGAAACGGGAGCCGGTGGGAATCGGATGTCCGGCTTCCCCGATCGAGACCGAGGTCATGGAGATGGATCCCATCAGCGTCTCCTCGTTGAAAAGCGCGACTCGTTCGCCTTCCTCCTGCAGCGCCAGGACGTACAGGAGCGGCAGGTAGTGTTCGGGAGTGGGGATGGCGAGCCGCGCCTCTGCGCCGAGGGATTCGTAGTCGATGAGGGCCTCATGATCCCCGGCCAGGATCCGGCGGCGCAGCTCCTTGTCGAAACGGACCGCCCAGTCGTAGCCACCGCTGCGGTGAAAATCGATCATCCCGAGGTTGTGAACCATGTTGCCGCTGCCGAGGATGAGCACGCCCTGTTCGCGAAGCGGCGCGAGCTCGCGGCCGAGGGCATAGTGAAACGAGGCCGGCCGCCGGGTGTCGAGGCTGAGCTGCACGACGGGCACATCCGCCCCCGGGTACATCGCGCCGAGCACGCTCCAAGCCCCGTGATCGAGGCCGCGCTCCGGGTCCAGCTCGACCTCCGCGCCCTTCCCGATCGCCGCCGTCTCGCGGCAGAGCGACGGATCGCCTGGCGCGGGATAGCGGACGGCGAAGAGCTCCTTCGGAAAGCCGTAGAAGTCATGGATGGTTTCGGGCCGCTCCGACGCCGTCACCGCTACGCCGGCCGTCTCCCAGTGCGCCGAGACGCAAAGCACCGCTCTCGGCTTCGGGAGCGCGCGGGCCGCGGCTGCCCAGGAGCGCCAGTACGCATTGTCCTCGATCGCGTTCATCGGTGATCCGTGCCCGATGAAGAGCGCCGGCATGCGCGCCATGTCAGCCTGCCGCGCCGAAACGCTGGAGGGCGTAGCGCGCGATGGCGTCGGCCAGCTCGTGCTCGCCCATCACGACTTTTCCAACCTTGCGCTCCTCGAGGTACGCGCGTTCCGCATTACTGTGCGTCCGCACGGCGATGTCGATCGAGGGGTGGATGCGGCGGGCCAGGTCGATGATCGCGCGCGCCTGGAAGGGCTCCGGTGTCGTGACCACCAGCAGGCGCGCCTCGCGCAGCCCGGCGTGCTCGAGAACTCCCGGGCGCGCGGCGTCGCCGTAGATGACCCGGAGGCCGCGTTCGCGCAGCGCAAGGGCGGCGTTGCGGTCCTGCTCGATGACGAGATACGGGATCTTCCTTTCCGCCAGCGCGTCCGCGACCCGTCCGCCCACCCGCCCGTGCCCGATGAGCACGGCGTGATTGCGCATCCGCTCTGCGTGAAGGCTGGGCGGCTCTTCCGGCACACGGCCCGGGAGCGGCTCGAGCAAGCGGGCGAGGCGCGGCCGGGCGCGCACCCAGCGGTCGAAAGGCGCGATCGCTTTGAATATCAGCGGGTTCAACGTGATCGAGAGGAGCGCGCCCGCGACGATGAGGCTCGACCCGGACTGGGGGAGCAGGCCGAGCGAAACGCCGAGCGCGGCCAAAATGAACGAGAATTCGCCGATCTGGGCGAGGCTCGCCGAAATCGTGAGGGACGTGTGGAGTGGGTGGCCGAAGGCGCGAACGATCAGAAACGCGGCGAGCGATTTGCCGATCATCACGATGAGGACGACGGCGAGCACCTGGAGCGGCTGCCGGACGAGGATCGTCGGATCGAAGAGCATTCCGACGGCCACGAAGAACAGGACGGCAAAGGCATCCTGCAGGGGCAACGCGTCGGCGGCCGCTTTGTGGCTCAGGTCCGACTCGCTGATGACGACGCCCGCGAAGAAGGCGCCGAGCGCGATCGACACGCCGAACAGCGCGGCTGCGCCGACGGCCACCCCGAGCGCGGTGGCGAGCACCGCAAGCGTGAAGAGCTCGCGCGATCCCGTGCGCGCCACCCGTTCGAGCAGCCATGGAACGGCCCGGCGCCCGACGACGAACATGAACACGAGAAACGCGACGACTTTGGCCAGCGTCAGGCCGATTGCCGCGGCGAGGTCCGCGCCCGAGGTGGCGGCGCCCCCGGCCACACCGCCGAGAACTCCCGCCAGCGCGGGAAGCAGAACGAGGGTGAGGACCATGAAAAGGTCCTCCACGATGAGCCATCCGACGGCGATCCTTCCGTCGCCGGAGTCGAGGGCGCCGCGGTCCTCGAGGGCGCGCAGGAGCACGACGGTGCTCGCTACCGAAAGGCAGAGGCCGAAAACGAGGCCGGTACCCCAGGACCAGCCCCAGAGGTGCGAAACGGCAGCGCCGAGGGCGGTGGCGGCTGCGATCTGAAAAATGGCGCCGGGCACGGCGATGCCGCGCACGGCCATGAGGTCGCTCGGAGAGAAGTGCAGGCCCACGCCGAACATCAGGAGGATCACGCCGATCTCTGCCAGCTGCGACGCGAGCCCGGCATCGGCGACGAACCCCGGAGTGAACGGCCCCACCGCGACGCCGGCGAGCAGATAGCCCACGAGCGGTGGCAGGGACAGGCGGATCGCCACAAAGCCGAAGACGAAGGCCAGCCCCAGCCCGCCGGAAAGGATCGCGATGAGGGCGGTCTCGTGATGCATTCAGCGCCCGGGCGTGACGAGATCCATCGCAGCCTTGCGCTCGGCGACCGCCCACAAGCCCAGGTGGCTACGCCAGGCGGAGGCGGAGGCGCGGGTCAATACGAACTCGAGATCGTCAGCGTTGGTGCGGGCAACCCGGAGCGCTTCGCGCCGCAGCAGCCGGCGGCCGTTCGAGAGCCGGCTTCCCGTCACGATCTTCTGGATGCGCGCCGTCGCGACGGTCTCGGCCTCGCCAAAGATGCCCCGGAACTCGACGGCACCCTCGGTCAGCCCGAGGACACCGGGCAGTCGCCGGTATTTCCCCGCGCAGAGCTCCGCCCGGGTGAGGAGCTGGAAGGGCGCATGCTCGTCCTCGAGCAGCCGCTTTGCCAGGCGGTCCTGCGCCCGGCCGAGAAGCGCGCGAGGGGCGACCAGGATGAGGGCCACGACGGCCGCTGCGCCCGCCACGACGAGAACGATGGTGCTCAAGCGCTTCTGAAGATATCTCCTCGCGGGCCGCCGGGATACGGGTCCGATGCCGCGACCGGGCAGGCCGCGCTCTTTGTCAGCGCAGGAACTTCTTGCGGTTGCGGATGTAGTCCGTGAACAGGAACTCGGCGAGGTTGTAGGGGGAGGCGTAGTAGGCGCGGCCCCGGTTGATCCGGGTGAGCTTGTCGACGAACTCCACGAGGTAGCTGTCGGTTGCGATCATGAAGGTCGTGATCGTGATGCCATCCCGGCGGCAAGCGTCGGCCTCCTCGAGGGTGCGGTTGACGATCTTGAGGTCGAGCCCGAACGGGTTCTTGTAGAGGCGTCCGCGCTCCCAGATCGCCGAGGGCTTGCCGTCGGTGATGAGGAAGATCTGCTTGTTCGGGTTTTTCCTGTGGACGAGGAGCTTTCGGGCGAGCGCGAGCCCGGCCTTCGTGTTGGTGTGGAACGGGCCGACCTGCGTCTTCGAGATCTCGGACAGGGGAACACGCCTGGCGTCGTCGCCGAAGAGGATGACGTCGATCGAGTCCTTGGGGTACTTCGACTGGATGAGCTCGACCATCGCGAGGGCGACCTTCTTGGCCGGCGTGAAGCGGTCCTCGCCGTACAAAATCATCGAGTGCGAAATGTCGATCGCGAGAACGGTGGCGCAGGAGGTCAGGTGCTCTTCCTCGTGGACCTCGAAGTCCTCCTGCTGGAGTGCGATGTCCTCGGCGTCGCGGCGCACGGCGTTGCCGATCGAGCGAATGCCGTCGATCGCGCTCGGGCTGTCGCCGAACTCGTAGGCGCGCGTCTCCGGGAGCAGCTCTCCGCCCGAGCCCGCCCGCGGCACCGCGTGGTAGCCCGAGCCCGCCCGCGTCAGCGACGTGAAGACTTCCTCGAGGGCGGAGCGGCGGATCTGGCGCTCGCCCACCGCCGAGAGCGCGAGCTGGCCGCCGCGATCCTCGACGATCTCGCTCTGCTGGAGCGCCTTGCGGAACTCCTCCAAATCGATGCCGGGGTCGATCATGCCCCGGTCCTGCAGGTATTGCATCCATCGCAGCGCCTCTTCCACGTCGCCGGCCGCCTGCAGCACGAGCTGCAAGAAGAGCTTGACGAGCTCCTGCATCGTGAGGAGCTGCCGCAGCAGGTCGACGGGATAGTCCTCGTAGCGGTAGCGCATGGCTCTACTTTCGCGCAAGCGCCGAGCGCCACGCGCGCGCGGATTGGGAAAAGAGCGAGCGGTCGCTGGTCGTGAAGACGTGGTAGCCCTGCTTCGCGAGCTCCGGGATCTCGTCGGGCGAGCGGAGCATGACCCCCGCGCCCTTGCCGTGCTCTCGGCTCACGGCGCCCACGCGCTCGATGGCCGCGCGGTAGCGGGGCTCCTCGTAGTGCCCGGGAACGCCGAGCGCCTGCGAGAGGTCGTTCGGGCCGACGAAGAGCAGGTCCACGTCCTTCTCGGCGGCGATCTCGGAGACCGAGTTCAACGCTCCGGCCGTCTCGATCTGCACGAAGACGGCGGTCGCCTCGTTCGCTTCCAGCACCCAGTGGTCGAAGGCAACGGCGCCATAGTGGTTCGCGCGCACGCCCGCCAGGCCTCGCTTTCCGACGGGGGCGTACTTGACCGACTCGGTCGCCCCGTGCACGATCGCCGCGCCGTCGGCGCGCGGAAAGAGCGTTCCGGCGGCGCCCGCGTCGAGTGCGCGCCCGGCCTCCGAGAAGGCCGCGCAGCTCGGGACGCGGACGATCGCGGGAATCTTTGCGCCGTCGGCGGCCCGCACCATGCGCTCGGCGGACTCGGGCCCGAACGAGCCGTGCTCGGTGTCGAGGACTGCAAAGTCGAAGCCTGCCAGTGCGAGCAGTTCGAGGACTCCCTCGGTGGGCCAGGTCACGAAGCAGCCGAGGAGCGTCTCTCGAGCGAGAACGCGCGCGCGGATAGAACGTTCGGCCACGCTAGTTCGCCCGGTTCTTCACGAGGTTGAACTTCAGCATCTCGGCGTAGGAGACGCGCGAGTCGAGGTCCTCGCGGGCAATCTTCAGGTGCTGGGTCAGGCCCTCGAGGACGAGCTCCATGCCGATCGCGAGCTCTTCCTTCGAAGCGGGGGAGAAGTGCTCTTCCACCGCCTTCTTGAGGCCGGGCACCGCCTGCAGCACCGCCAGGTGCTCGGCAAACGGCGTGTCGTCGGAGATCGTGATCCGGTTGTCTGCCGCAAACCAGGCCGCGATAGGCTCGTAGAGCGGGTGGATCTTCTCGGCCGCGGGCGCCGGCGCCTGCCGCGCGCGTCGGACCGGT
The DNA here is from genome assembly GCA_031370065.1 of Acidobacteriota bacterium. Lineage (GTDB taxonomy): Bacteria > Acidobacteriota > Thermoanaerobaculia > UBA5066 > Gp7-AA6 > DAHUXD01. The sequence goes on along the minus strand of JANMPW010000464.1, from coordinate 6,470 downwards.
CCGGTCGGCTCCTCGTCCTCGTCGAGCTCCTGGCGCCGCCGCTCGCTGGGGCGTCCGGCGTCGGGCGCCGGGAACTTCGCGTCGAAGAGCTTCTTAACGGCAGTGCCGATGAGTTTCTTCGCGACGACTTCGGCGCCCTGCTGCTCGCCCTCGTAAACCATCTCGACTTTTCCGGTGATGGCGGGCAGCGTCGCCGGCAGGTCGCAGAGGCGCGGCGAGACTCTTGTCTCGCCGTTCTTGAGTCCCCGCCGTTCGAGGTTCGACGCGAGGATCTCGATCGCGGATATCGGCATGCGCGCCGAGACGCCCGAGGATTGGTCCACGAACTCGGAAGCGCGCGCGGCGAACGCGATCTCCTCGACGAGCTCGCGGAAGAGCTCCGGGATCTCGATCGCCGGCCCGCCATCCCGTTCGAGCCAGGCCTCCTGCGCCGTGATCTTTGCCGCGGTCTGCACGTCCTCCGGGTAGTGCGTGAAGATCTGCGAGGAAATCCGGTCCTTGAGCGGCGTGATGATGTTGCCGCGGTTGGTGTAGTCCTCCGGGTTGGCCGAGAAGACCAGCAGGATGTCGAGCGGAATGCGGATGGGAAAGCCCCGGATCTGGAGGTCGCGCTCCTCGAGGATGTTGAGCAAGCCGACCTGGATGCGCGGCTGCAGGTCCGGGAGCTCGTTGATGGCGAAGATGCCGCGGTTGGTGCGCGGCACGATGCCGAAATGGATCACTTCCTCGTCCGAGTACGAACGCCGTTGCGTGGCCGCCTTGATCGGGTCGATGTCGCCGATGAGATCGGCGATCGTCACGTCGGGGGTCGCGAGCTTCTCGCGGTAGCGCTCGGCGCGTGGAATCCACGTGATCGGGGCGGCGTCACCCTTCTCCGCGAGGACGCGGCGACCGTACTTCGTGATCGGCGCGAAAGGATCCTCGCTCAGTTCGCTTCCGGCAATCGCTGGGATCTCCTCGTCGAGAAGATTGACGAGCATCCGAAGCAGGCGCGTCTTCGCCTGGCCCCGCAACCCGAGGAGCAGGAAGTCGTGCTTCGAAAGCACCGCGTTGTAAAGGGAGGGCAGCACGGTGCGCTCGTAGCCGTGGATTCCCTCGAAGGGGCTCTGGCCGCGGGAGAGGGCGTGCCGCAGGTTCTCCCGCAACTCTTCCTTGACGCCGCGAGACTTGTAGCCCGACGCCTTCAACTCTCCAAAAGTCTGGGGTTTCTTCATCGTTCTCCCGTGATTCGGTTGCCAATCGGAAGCCTGAAACCTGACACCGGAAACCTGTCTCTTGCCGACTACCTGCCGGCGCTGCGGGAGCTTCAGCCGGGCTTGATGGCGGGAACGTGCTCGTCCGCCCGGAAGAGGGGAGTCGCGGGCTGGCCCGAGAGCGCGGCGGCACGGCGCGAAAGCCCTTCCATGAGCGCGCGATCGAAGCCCACGATCGTCTCTTCGACCAGCCCCGTCGGCCCGACCCGGAACAGGGTGGGGACGGTGGTCACTCCGAGCGTGTCGGACGCGGTCCATGGCTCCAGGTCGTACGCTGTCGCGAGGCGGACGCCGAGGCGCTTGTAAAAGACCGCCGTCTTGGCAGGCTCGTCCTGCGAGACGGCGAGGATCCGAAAGGCTCGATCTTTTGCGATCTGCCGGATGCGCTCGAGGAAGGGCCACGTGAACTCGCAGGTCGGGCACGTCGTCTTGAAGACGGCGTAGAGGGTCTCGCCCGCGCGAAGATCCAGCCGCTCTCCCCGTTTGTCGTGCAGCGCGAGGGGCGGAAATCGAGCTCCGGGTTCCAGGGTGGCCACGGGCGCGATTATAGACTTGCGATCGGTCGCGATCGATATTGTCGAGATCGCGGGGAGGCGAAACGTCGCATGAGTGAAAGGAAGCAGGGCCGGCTCTCGCGCCGGCAATTCGTGAAGGCGGCCGGGACCGCGCTCGCGGCCGGGGCGCTGCCGGGCCTGGCCTGTGGGCGGGGCGACAAGAAGACGCGTGCAGCCAAGACGCTGCGCATCCTGCAGTGGAGCCACTTCGTTCCGGGCTACGACCGGTGGTTCGATGACGTCTACACGAAGGAATGGGGCGCCAAGCACGGCACCCAAGTCATCGTGGACCACATGGCGGCCACCGAGGTCAATGCGCGCGGCGCGGCGGAGGCGGCCGCGAGGAAGGGGCACGACCTTTTCCTCTTCATTTCGCCGCCGGCGGCCTACGAGGGCCAGGTCATCGACCACAAGGAGATCGTCGACGAGGTGCAGCGTCAGCACGGCAAGATGATTCCGCTCGCCGAGAAATCCACGCTCAATCCGAAAACGGGCAAGCACTTCGCCTTCTCCGATTCCTACGTGCCCGATCCCGGCAACTACCGCATCGACCTCTGGAGCGAAGTCGGCTTCCCGAACGGGCCGGATACGTGGGAGGACCTGCGCTCGGGCGGCCGCAGGATCAAGGAGAAGTTCGGCAATCCGGTCGGCCTCGGCCTCTCGCAGGAGATGGACTCGAACATGGCGGCCCGCGGCTTGCTCTGGTCCTTCGGAGGCGCCGAGCAGGACGAGAATGGCAACGTCGTGCTGAACTCGAAGGAGACGGTCGCGGCCCTCGAGTTCATGCGCGCCCTGTACAAGGAGACCGAGACGGCGGAGGTGTTCACCTGGGACCCCGCGTCCAACAACCGGATGATGCTCGCCGGCCGGGCGTCCTTCATCCAGAACGCCATCTCCGTTCCGCGCACGGCCGAAAAGGAAAACCCGGCGATGGCGAAGAAGATCGGCCTCGTGCCGGCGCTGAAAGGTCCCGTGCGGCGGATCGCGGCCGAGCACGTCATGAACTGCTACGTCATCTGGAAGTTCGCGGCCAACATCGACGGCGCGAAGCAGTTTCTCGTGGACCTCGTCGGCAATTTCGGCTCGGTGTTCAAGGAGAGCGAGTTCTACAACTTCCCCTGCTACCCGACGGCCGTGCCAGACATCGCGGACCTGCTCGCCAACGACCCGAAGGCCGATCCGCCGGGCAAGTACAAGGCGCTCTCCGGAGTGCTCGACTGGGCGACGAACGTCGGTTACCCGGGGTACGCCACCGCGGCGACCGACGAGGTCTTCAACACCTTCGTGATTCCGACGATGTTCGCGCGCGTCGCCCGCGACGAGATGACCGCCGAAGCGGCGGCGGCCGCGGCGCAAAAGGACGTGGAGCGGATATTCGCGAAGTGGCGGTGACCGGCTCTCGGTCCCCGGTGTCCCGGGGGCGACCCTTGGGCCGCCTGCGGGCGGGGCTCGCTCCGCCCGCATAGAATCCCGCCCGCATGCTTTATCGAGGCTCAGAGTGGCGATCGTCGCGACCCGCGCACTGACAAAGCGCTTCGCCGCCGGCGCCAATGCCGTCGACGGCGTGGACATCGAGAGCGGCGACGGCGAGTTCCTCGTCCTGCTCGGGCCTTCGGGATCGGGCAAGACCACCGTCCTGCGGATGATCGCCGGCCTCGAGGAGCCGACCTCGGGAGAGATCCTGATTGGCGGCCGCGCCGTCAACGACCTCTCGCCGCGCGAGCGCGGCATCGCAATGGTCTTCCAGAGCTACGCGCTCTATCCGCACCTTTCGGTCTACGAGAACATCGCCTTCCCCCTCAAAGCCCAGGGCGTCGCGAAGGCGGAGCATCGCGGCCGGGTCGAGCGGGCCGCGGCTACCTTCGGCATCGGTAAGCTCCTTTCGAGAAAGCCGCGGGAGCTCTCGGGAGGGGAGCGCCAGCGGGTTGCTCTCGCGCGCGCGCTCGTGCGGGAGCCGAGGGTATTCCTTTTCGATGAGCCCCTCTCGAACCTCGACGCGAAGCTGCGCTCGTCGGCGCGCGAGGAGCTGCTGAAGTTCCATGGTGAGATCGGGACGACGGCGATCTACGTGACGCACGACCAGGTCGAGGCGATGGCCCTCGGGGACCGGATCGTAATCATGGATCACGGGAAGGTCCGGCAGATCGGCACGCCCGTGGAAGTCTACGACGATCCGGCCGACACGTTCGTCGCGACCTTCCTCGGGTCTCCTCCGATGAACCTCCTCGAGCGCGGCGGCACGCTCTTCGGCTTCCGTCCGGAGCATCTGCGCCCGGCGGAGGGCGGCGGGCCTTCCGGCGGGGCGCGCTTGGACTTCCACTGCGAGCTCGTCGAATACCTCGGCTCCGAACAGCTCGCGTTCGGGACGCTGGGCGGACCGTGGGCCGGCAAGGACGTCGTGTGGCGGCTTCCGGCCTATGCCGCGCCGCCAAAGTCGAACGCCACGCACGCGCTGCTCGTCGAAGAGCGGCACTTGCGGTACTTCGACGCGGCGACCGGGCGTCGGACCGAGCGACAAGCGCTGTCATGAGCGCGGCCCGGCAGCGCAGATGGCTCGGTCCGGCCATGGTCGCCCCGGCCGTCGTCTACATGGCAGCCCTCGTCGCCCTGCCGGTGCTCATGGCGCTGTTCTACTCGGTGAGCGACGCGCGGGTCGGCAGCGATTTGATCCATTTCGCCGGCCTGCGCAACTTCTCGGGCGCGCTCGCGACGCCGGCGTTTCGGACCGCCCTGCGCAACTCGCTGCTCTTCACGCTCCTCTCGCAGATTCTCGTGATCGCGGGCGCTACCTGTCTGGCCCTCGCTTTGAAAGAGGCGTTTCGCGGGCGCGGGCTCGTCCGCCTCCTGATCCTGCTGCCCTGGGTCGCTCCGATCTCGCTCGGCGCGATCGGCTGGAAGTGGCTCCTCGACTCCCTCTACAGCGTCGTCAACTGGATGCTCTCCTACGCACACCTGGTGGACCCGGTCAATCCGCCGATGTGGCTGGGGGAGCCGAAACTCGCGATGCTCTCGGTCGTCCTCGTCCACACGTGGCGCACGCTCCCGTTCGCCACGGTAATTCTGCTGGCCGGTTTGACCTCGATCCCGCGCGACATTCCCGAAGCCGCGGCCGTCGACGGCGCGGGCTTCTGGCGCACCCACTTCTCGATCACGCTTCCGATGATCCGGCCGATCGTGCTCGTGGCCTTCCTGTTCGGCGTCGTCTTCACGTTCACCGACATGACGACCGTCTACATCCTGACGCGCGGCGGCCCGGCCGACGCCACGCAGGTGCTGCCGTCGCTCGCTTTCTTCACGGGCATTCTCGGCGGCGACCTCGCGGGGGGCGCGGCGATCTCGCTCTTCCTGTTTCCGCTGTTGCTCGTGGGCGCCGTCCTCCTCCTCCGGATCGCGCGGCGTGCGGAGGTGACGTAGTGGCGGGCAGGGGAGCGCGCACGGCGCACCGCCTGGTCGTGGCCGTGTTTGCGATCGTGCTGTCCTTTCCGTTCTACTGGATGGCCCTCACGTCCTTCAAACGCACGAGCGACCTCTACGAATTGAAGAACAACCCCCTGCTCTTCAACGAGAGCCCGACGCTCTCTCACTGGAAGCTCCTCTTCACGGGCACCCTCTTTCCGCGGTGGCTCGGAAACACTCTCGCTGTGGGCCTGGCGGTCGTCGCAATCACGCTCGTGCTCGCGATGCCCGCGGCCTACGCGCTCGCGCGGCTGACGGGAAAGTGGGGCGAGCGCGCGGGGATCGGGATGTTCCTCATGTACCTCGTTCCGCCGACGCTGCTCTTCATCCCCCTCTCACGCGTCGTGGCCTTGCTCGGGCTCCAGGACACGCTCTGGGCCCTGATCGTCGTGTACCCGACCTTCACCGTCCCGTTTGCGACGTGGCTCCTGATGGGCTTTTTCAAGTCCATCCCGAAGGACCTCGAGGATGCCGCGATGGTGGATGGCCTGACGCGCTTCCAGGCGTTCGTGCGCGTCGTGGTCCCGATCTCGTTCTCCGGCCTCGTCACCGTCTCGATCTTCGCCTTCACGCTCGTTCTGCAGGAATTCGTCTACGCCCTGACCTTCATCTCGTCGGCCTCCAGCCAGACCGTCGGCGTCGGCGTGCCCATCTACCTCGTGCGCGGCGATGTCTACTACTGGGGCGAGCTGATGGCCGCCTGCCTCTTCGCCAGCCTGCCCGTGGCGATCGTGTACAACCTGTTCCTGGACCGGCTGATCCAGGGATTCACGGTGGGAGCTGTGAGGTGACTTCCCTCCAGGCCGGCCGGGAGGAAGCTGGCACCGCGGGAGGCTTGCGGCGATACTAGCGCCCAACCTCTTCCGAAGAATGGACGAATCGCGCACACGACAGGAGCTGATCAACGCGAGCCTTCGCCTCGCTGGCTGGAACCTCGCCGATCGGTCTCAGGTCATCGAGGAAGTGGATATCGACCTCAGGGAGAGCACGGGCGGAGGTCCGGCCGATCCTCCGCCTTACGCCGGGCACCAGTTCGCCGACTACGGGTTGCTCCTGCGCGGCCAGCCGGTCGCGATCGTGGAGGCGAAGCGCACGTCGAAGAACGCCGAGGTCGGCCGCGAGCAGGCTCTGCAATACGCATTGAACTTGCAGCGACTGAACGGCTCCGACGTACCCTTCGTCTTCTACACGAACGGTCATGAGTCGC
>JANMPW010000463.1:0-1646 GCA_031370065.1 Acidobacteriota bacterium | reverse complement strand
CGACGCGGCAGATGCCCTGGGAATCTGCGCGATCAGTTGCTGGGAAGTGGCGATGCTGGTCGCCAAGGGCAGATTGGAGCTCGATCGGGACGTCCTTCTCTGGATCCGTCAGGCCCTGGCACTGCCGCGTCTCGGCCTTCTTCCCCTGACGCCGGAGATCGGCGTCGCATCCGCTCTGCTGCTCAAGTCTCCGGCGGATCCCGCCGACCGGATGATCGCTGCATCGGCGCTGGAGCTCCAGGCGCCCGTCGTGACGAAGGACGCGCGCCTGCGGTCGGTGCCGCGGCTCGAAACAATCTGGTAGCTGGCGCCGGAAGCACTACGACGCGAGGAGCTGGCGGATCTTCTCCTTGACCTCCGGGTCGCCCCACTGGACACCTCCCTGAATGCGGAAGAGCACACGGCCCGCCCGGTTGGCAATGTAGGTCTCCGGGAACTGGGTCGTGCCGAAGCGCTTCGCGGTGGCGCTGTCGGGGTCCCGATAGAGAGGAAGGTCGTTCGGATGCTTCGCGTTGAAGTCGTCCACTGTCTTCCAATCCTTGTCGACGGAAACGGAGTAGAGCGCGATGTCGCCGCGCCCCTTGTACTGCTCCCAGAACTTCGACAGCTCGGGGATCTCGTCCACGCACGGCGGGCACCAGGTCGCCCAGAAATGAATGACGACGATGCGGCCCTTCTCCTTCGAAAGATCGATCTTCCCGCCGGCCTTGTCGAAGATCGGAAGCTCCGCCGCGGTGGAGAGGGACGCGAGCGACCCTGACGGCGAGTCGGGCGGGACGAGCGAACGGTAAAAGACGGCGCTCACCACCAGCATCGCCACGGCGAAGACGAGTGTGAGGAGACTGCGAGTGTTCATACCGCTCCCAGGGGAATCGACGGGGCGACGGGGCGGCGGGGTGGCGGGGCGAGTGGAGGCGCGCGCCTCCGTCGGCCCGTCGAGCAGGCATCCGCGGCAAGGCATTCGTGGCAGCGTGACCGGTCCACCCGGAGATGGCAGATCCCGAAGATGCCGATACGGCACAGCGCATAGTCGAAGCGGACCGGGTCCAGGGGGTCGAAGCGCTTCAAGGAGGCGGTGATCTCGACGGCCGTTTTCCAGTCGGCCGTTTTTCGGCGGGTGAGCCCGAGCCGCCGCGCGACGAGGTGGATGTGCGTGTCCGTCGGAATGACGAGGCGATCGGTCGGGATTGCCGGCCAGAGCCCGAAGTCGAGGGCGTCGCGGCGAACCATCCAGCGCAGGTACAGGTTCCAGCGTTTGCACGCCGAGCCTGAGGCCGGGTCCGGGAAGAAGAAGCGAGCGGGGGAGTCCCGGGGCAGCTCCCGCTTGCCCGTCGCAGGCCGATAGTCGAACGCCAGGAGGCGCGCCACGGCCCGGGAGAGCAGGCCGGCCACGTCCGGGTCTTCGTCGCGCCACTCGCGCGTGAAGAAGGCCCCGACGGATCCCGCCTCCCGGCGCGCCTGCGCGATCGCATGGAGCAAGGCAGCCGCATCTTCGGCGCCGTGAAAGCGGTGCCGGAATCCTGCGAGACGCTCGCGCGCGAACGCGGCGAAGTCCGCAATGCCGTCGAGAGTTTCGGCCGGCCTTGGCCCGAGCGCCTCGAGGATGCGCCCCACGTTTGCCTGGATCGTCCCGACGCGCCCGTAAG
>JANMPW010000046.1:0-3200 GCA_031370065.1 Acidobacteriota bacterium | reverse complement strand
CGCGAGCAGCGTGGCGACCGTCGAGCCGCCGGGGCCGCCGCCGATGATCACCGCGTCGTAGAATGTCGCCATGATCGGATTCTAATCTCTTGAACTCTCCCGTCCTCGAATACGTCGACGTTCACAAGGCCTTCGTTCCAGGCCGGCCCGTGCTGGCCGGGCTTTCGCTCTCAGTCGCGCAAGGCGAGACGGTCGCGCTCGTCGGGCCCTCCGGATGCGGCAAGACGACCGCGCTAAAGCTCGCCAATCGCCTCGTGGATACCGACGGGGGAACGGTGCGGGTCCTCGGCAAGGGGTCGATGGAGCACGATCCCGTCGCGCTGCGGCGCCGCGTCGGCTACGTGATCCAGGAGGGCGGCCTCTTCCCGCACTGGACCGTGCGCGAAAACGTCGAGGCGGTACCGCGCTTGCTGGGTTGGCCCGAGCACCAACGCCGCGCGCGCTCAGACGACCTGCTCGCCATGGTGGGGCTGCCGCCGGCGGAGTTCGCAGAACGCAGGCCTCGCGGGCTGTCGGGCGGACAGCGCCAGCGTGTGGGCGTGGCGCGCGCCCTAGCGGCGGGACAGCCGCTGCTCCTGATGGACGAGCCGTTCGGCGCCCTCGACCCGATCGCACGCCGCGCGATGCAGCGGGAGTTCCTGTCGTGGCGCGCGCGGTGGGAGGCTGCGGTCCTGCTCGTGACGCATGATTTGCGCGAGGCGTTTCTGCTGGCGGACCGGGTGGCGGTGATGGAGGGCGGCCGGATCCGACAGATCGGATCCCGCGAGGAGCTGACGCGCTCGCCGGCCGATGCGTTCGTTCGCGAGTTCGTCGCGGAGTTCGGGCCGTGAGGGAGCTGGCGCGGTTCTTCTGGGAGCGGCGCGGCGAGATCCTCGCGCTGACGGGCGAGCACCTGCTGCTCGTCGTCGCGGCGACGGCGCTCGCCGTCGCGATCGGCGTGCCGCTCGGCGTGGCGCTGACCCGCCGTCCCGGACTCGCGCGCCCGGTCCTCGGGTTCGCCAACGCTATGCAGGCGATCCCGAGCCTCGCGCTCTTCGGGTTCCTGATCCCGGTCCCGTGGATCGGAGGCATCGGCGCCCGCACCGCCATCGTGGCGCTCGTCGTCTACTCGCTGCTACCGATCCTGCGCAACACGTACGCGGGCATACTCGGCGTGGATCCTGCCGTGACCGAGGCGGCCAGCGGAATCGGGATGACACCGGGGCAGCGTCTGCGGCTCGTCGAGCTGCCGCTCGCGTTCCCGGTGGTGCTTGCGGGCGTCCGGATCGCGGTGGTCGTCGGCGTAGGGCTTGCGACGATCGCCGCGGCGATCGGGGCCGGCGGGCTGGGTGTGCTCATCTACCGCGGCGTTGCCACGGTGGACCACCGCCTCATCCTCGCCGGAGCCATCCCGGCGGCCGCGCTCGCCCTCCTGTTCGATTTCGGCCTCGGCGCAGTCGAGAAGCGCGTTGGGCCGCGCCGATGAGGCGCAGCCTCGCCGCGGTGTGCGCGGCGCTGCTCGTTCTGGGCGCCTGCCGGAAAACCGGCGAGCGGCCGATCCGTATCGGCTCGAAGAATTTCACCGAGCAGGTTCTTCTCGGGGAAATCGCCGCGCAGGCGCTCGAGCGCGCGGGCCTTCCCGTGGAGCGAAGGCTCGACCTCGGCGGCAGCTTCGTCTGCCACCGCGCCCTCGTCGCGGGCGAGCTCGATCTGTATCCGGAGTATTCGGGAACGGCTTTCACCGCCATCCTCAAGCAGAAGCCGATCGGGGACCCGGTCCGCGTGCGCGAGCGAGTGTCGGCTGCATACACGCGTACGTGGGGGCTCGTGTGGGCGCCCCCGCTCGGCTTCGAGAACAGCTTCGCGCTCGTGATGCGGTCGGACCAGGCGCGCGAGCTCGGGATTTCGACGATCTCCGACCTCGCGGGCCACGGCGAGTTGCGCCCGGGCTTCGGTTACGAGTTCGTCGAGCGCGCCGACGGTTTTCCGGGCCTTGCCGCCGCTTACGGCCTCGCGTTCACCGTTCGGCCGGCGGAGATGGACCTGGGACTGCTGTACCCGGCGCTCGCGCAGGGGAAGGTGGACGTCGTCGCTGGCAACTCGACGGACGGCCTGATCGCGGCGATGAAGCTCACCGTGCTCTTGGATGACCGGCGCTACTTCCCTCCGTATGAGGCGGCCTTCGTCGTCCGCGGCGCGATCTGGAAAGGCGCGCGCGTGCGTCGCGCCCTCGAGGCGCTGTCGGGATCGATCACGGCCGACGCGATGCGGCGCATGAACGCGGCGGTGGACCGCGACGGCCGGCGGCCCGAGGACGTGGCCCGGGAGTTTCTGTCGCAGGGGCGCGATCGGTGATCGAATCGGCGCCGATTCTGTTACCCTGATCGCAAGAGGACTAGAGTAAATGTCCGGCGTGTTTGAACTTTTGACACAGGCGGACTGGGCGATCTGGGGCGGTGCCGTCCTCCTCCTCTTCCTTCTGATCGTCTCCTTTCGGTCGCGGTCCTACGTTTTCTGTCAGTACCTGAAGACCATGACCGGGATCGCGCTGCGACCCGCCGAGGTGCGGCGGGCCTTCAAAACCGGCGGCCGCGAAGGCGTGCGGGAGCTCTTTCTCGACTTGATCATCCGCGAGGATCTGAAGGAAGGGCCCGCTGCGATCCCGGAAGCTGAGAGCGGTCAAGAGTCCCGAGTCTAGGGTTCAGAGACGGCCGCTCGACTCCTCGACCCTGAACTCTCGACCTTCCCCTAGTTCTCGATCAACTTGAAGGTCGGTACGACATCCCGCCCGAGGACGCTCCGCAACACCGTGGCGTGCAGGACCTCGTCCGACAGGATTTTCGCGGCGGATCCGGAGAGCGCCCGGTCCTGGAACCGGTCGACGACGTAGAGGTAGACCCGCGCGGCCCCAACCTCGAGTTTGAAGGCGAGTTCGAGCACGTCCTTCTCGTTGGCCAGGGGCACGCCGAACACGTATTCTTTCTTCGGCTCGACGGGCGCGGCGCCCTTGCCGCGGATCGCATCCACGAGCAGGTCCCGGTGGATCTCGTGGCTGCCCTGGAAGAGAAGCCCGACCTCCTTGGCCTTCTCCGAGAGAAGCCCGCTCGTGCCGGCGAGTCCGTAGGCCCAGATGGCCTGGTGCTCGAGCGCGAGGGCAGTGTTCATAAGCATGATGTCGTCGGATGCCGGCTTTTCCTTGCCCGGCAGGGCGAGAAGAGGGC
>JANMPW010000393.1:0-2395 GCA_031370065.1 Acidobacteriota bacterium | reverse complement strand
TGGTTGTGGCCGCCCTCGGGCTCGGCGCCGCGCTGGCCGCGCAGGAACCCGTCACCGGCATTCAGGCCGAGGAAGCCACCGACTTCGCCCGGCGAGCGGCGCTGGCCGCGTTGCATGGGCCACCAAAGGTGTTTCTCGAGTCCCTTGACGCCGACGGCATCCTGAGGCGCCTCCTGGGCAGCCCGGTCTGGTCCGGCCTGACGCAACGCCAGCAGACCCTCCTCCGGACGGTCGTGCGCGAGCACTTCGCGCAGGCACTCGCGCCCCTGGCAGACGCCTCGGCCGAGGTCGCCTGGGCCTCGGTCGCCGATTCGGGCAAAGGCCCGGTCTTCGTCGACCTCGGGCTTCGGTACGGTTCATCGCTCCTCAAGACGCGGTGGACGGTCGACCGCACGCGCCGGGGATCGACGATCGAGGACATCGTCCTCGTCGATCCGGGCATCTCGCTCGCCGGAGAGGTCGGACGGCTCCTCGGGCCCGAGCCCGTGCGCCAGCACGACGCGGCGCAACAGGCGCGCTCCCGGGCGCTGCCGCGGCTCTTCGGCTTCTGCGCCATCCTCGGGATCGCCCTCGTCTTCAGGCGCCGCCTGCCGCCCGAGCGGCGCAGAATCCTGTGGCTCACGGCTTCCGTGCCGGCGCTGCTCTTTCTCGTGGATGGCGCGCTGGCCGTTCATCGCGCCCTGTCGGAGCCGTACGCGCTCGTCGAGAACCTGCCTCCACAGCCCTGGAGGCAGCCCGAGAAGCTGGCCCTCGCCGCGCAGAAAGACGGAAGAAGCGAGGCTGCTCGCTCCGAGTGGCGCAAGGCGATCGAGACGGGGGCCCCGGCAGGACCGGTCTACTACCAGATGGGCCTCGCGGCCCGGGCCCGGGGCGGCACATCCGAGGCGGCGCAGTTCTTCGAGCGCGCGCTCGCCGAGGTCCCACCGGCGCCGGGCGCCGCGCGGGAGCTCGCGACGATGGCGCTCTCCGACGGGCGCCTGGCCGAGGCGCGATCCCTGCTCCAGAAGTACCTCCGCGAGGCGGGGCCCGACCCGGACACCCTCGCGACGCTCGCCGTCGTCGAGACGGGCCTCGGCGACACAGCCGCCGCCGTCGTGACGATGCAGCTCGCGCGGGCTCTCGTCGGAGAGAACTGGAAGAAGGCGGAGCTCGAGGCCCGCATCTACGCCCGCTCCGGCAACGCGGCGGCAGCCGTGGCGGCCCTTCGGCCGCTCGAGAGCGAGGGAAAACTCGACCGGACCGTGCTCCGGGGCGAGCCGGCGTACCTGCCGATCGCGACGGACCCGGCGTGGGTGGGGTTCCTGGCGGAGACACCGAAGTAGGGTTGAGTTCCTCTTTCCTAGACTAGGAAAGCGTCTTCAGCAGGTCGTCGATCTCTTTGGCCTCGGGCCCGCCCGGGTTGAGCTCGCGGGCCTTCTGCAGGTCAGCCTTCGCCCCGCCGTTCTTCTTCAGCTGGAGCCTGCAGAGGCCGCGGTAGTAGTAGCCGTCCCAGGCGTCCGGATTGATGGCGATCGCCCGATCGAACGCGGACTCGGCTTCCGCCGGCTTCTTCTTGTTAATCAGGAGGATCCCGATGTTCATGTACGGCTGCGGATCGGTGATCTTGTCGGCCGGAACCCTGTCGAGCGCGGCGCGGCCGGCGTCGAGATTGCCCTGCTGGAGCTCGAGTTCGGCGATCATCCACCACGCGGCTGGATCGGACGGGTTCTTGTCGGCGGCCTGCCGGGCGTACGCGAGGGCCTCCTTCGAGTTGCCTTCACCCAGGTACGCGGCCGCGATGCGCTGGAGCAGGGCGGCGTTGTCGGGCAGCTCGGCCGAGGCCTTCAGATAGCTCTGGCGGGCGGCTGCCCAGTTCTTCGCGGTCATGGCCGCGTTGCCCTGCTCGATTGCGTCGGCGGTCTCCTTCGAGATCTTCTTGCCGCCCACGAGAACCTGTGGCTGGCCGGCGGACGCGGCGGTGGCCTGCGCCCTGGGCTGCGGATCGAGCCGGACTTCGAGGGCGGGATTTCGCGCGCCCTCCTGGAGGCTGACGCTGATCTTCTTCGTGGCGTACCCGGCCGCATCGAAGTCCACGTCCCACGGGCCGCCCGCGAGGCCGAAGATCGCGAATTGCCCCCTGGCGTCGGTCGTCAGGTCGGGGCCGCCGTGGGTGCTCTTTCCCCAACGCATCATCACCTTGCAGCCCGGGATCGGCTCGCCCTTTTCGTTCTTGACGGTCCCATCCACGCGCGCCCTTCCGCCCCGCCAGTCCTGGGCGGCGGCGATGGAGCTTGCTGCGAGGAAAGTTGCAAGGAGCGTTACGCGCGATCGCATCGGAACACCTCCGAGGAACAAGTGGTGCAGAGTATATCGGGTCATGAGTTTCGAGTCGTGAGTTGTGAGTCGTCGAAGAAAG
>JANMPW010000388.1:0-2625 GCA_031370065.1 Acidobacteriota bacterium | reverse complement strand
GGTCTCGACGAGCATGGCTTCGAGCGGCAGCCCCTGGGCGGCGGTACGGATGTTTTCGGCGGCGCGAAACGTGATCATGCCGGAGAAGGAGACCAGGTACCCGAGCGCGATCGCCTTCTTCCCGTACTCGGCGTCCTCGGTGAACGAGTGGTACACGCCGGCCTTCCCTCGCGCGCCGCGCCGGGCGAGCAGGGTAAGCATCTCGGCCCCGCTCTCGCGGTTGTGAAGCAGGACGGGCAAGCCGAGCCTCCGCGCGCAGTCGAGCATCCACTCGAGGACCTCGATCTGCTTCTCGCGCGGCGAGTGATCGTAGTGGAAGTCCAGGCCGATCTCCCCGATGGCCGCCACCTTCGGCTGCCGGGCGAGCGCCTCGAAGGCGGCGCCGTCGCGGGCGGGATCGAAGTCCTTCGCCTCGTGGGGATGGACGCCGACCGCGGCGAATACGCCCTCGCGCGCTTCTGCGAGCGCGGCCGCGCCGGCCGAGTCGGCGAGCGTCGTTCCGGGAACGAGAAACCGCGAGACGCCAGCCGCCCGGGCGCGCGCGAGCAGGACGTCGGCGCCCGCGGCGCCGTCTCCCATCTGCAGGTGACAGTGGGAATCGGCGAGCAAGCTACTTGACCTTGCTGCCCGGGGGAACGTCGGCGGGCACGTCGAGCAGCACCGGCACCCCGGCGTCGCCGACCGAGGCCGCGAGGACCATGCCGTTGGACTCGACGCCCATCAGCTTCGCCGGCTTCAGGTTGGCGACGACGACGACGATGCGGCCGATCAGGGCCTCCGGCTCGTACTGGGCAGCGATACCGGCCACGATCTGGCGGCGCTCGTCGCCGAGGTCGACCTCGAGCCGCAACAGCTTGGTCGACTTCGGCACGCGCTCGGCGGCAACGATCTTCGCGGTGCGCAGGCGTACCTTCTGAAAGTCTTCGATCGAGATGCGGTCGTCGGCCGGGGCGGCGAGAACGGCCGGGGCGGCGGCATTGGCGGGCGCGGCCACGGGGGCTGCCGGGGGGATGGTCGGGTTCGCGGGTTCGTTCATGGCGGCGTCCTTCTCCTTGAAGTAGGTGGCGGCATCGACGCGCGGAAAGAGCGCGGGTGCCTCGGGCATCGGGGTCGCGAGGGGCAGCCCGCCCCAGTCGAGCTCTGCCCCTGCGGGGTCGGCCGCCGGGAGCGCAAAGGTCTCGAAGATCTTCCGGCTCGTGACCGGGATGAAGGGCGAGAGCATCACGGCCGAGAGCCGAACGCCTTCGGCGGCAGCGTACAGGACGCGGTGGAGGCGGCCCGAGCTCGTGCCTTCTTCCTTGCGGATCTTCCAGGGCTCGCGCGAGACGACGAAGCCGTTGATCGCCGTCAGCAGCTTCCAGATCGCCTCGAGGGCGCGGTTGAACTGACACTCCTTCATCGCAGAGCGCCAGTCGGCCTCGGCCGCCGAGAACGCGGCGCGGACCTCGTTGTCCGTGCACGCCTCACTCGGGGTGCCGCCGAAGGACTGGCGGCACAGGGCCGCGACGCGCGAAACCGTGTTGCCGAGGTCGTTGGCGAGGTCCGCGTTGAAGCGCGTGAGAAAGGCCTCGTCCGAGAAGCTCGCGTCCTGGCCGAACGCCATTTCGCGCAGCAGGAAGTACCGCAGCGCGTCCGCCCCGAAATCGGCGACGAGGTGGTCCGGCCGCACCACGTTGCCGACGGACTTGGAGACCTTTTTCGCGTCGCGCAGCCACCAGCCGTGGGCCCAGACCGTCGTCGGCAGCGGCAGGCCCGCCGAAAGGAGGAAGGCCGGCCAATACACGGTATGGAAGCGCAGGATGTCCTTGCCGATGAAGTGGACGCGCTCGGCGCCCGGGTGGTCCCAAAACTGGCGGTAGCGCGCGTCGTCGTCCGACCCGAACCCAAGCGCGGTGATGTAGTTGGCGAGGGCGTCGAGCCAGACGTAGACGACATGGCCCGGATGCCCCGGAAACGGGATGCCCCACTGCACCTTCGAGCGCGAGACGGAGAGATCGTTCAGCCCGCCCTTCACGAACGAGATCACCTCCGCGAGCCGGCTCTCGGGCCGCACGAACTCGGGATGGCGCTCGTAGTGCTCGGAGAGCGGCGCCGCATACTTCGACAGGCGGAAGAAGACGTTCTCTTCGGATTCCCAAACGGTGGCCTTGCCGTGGACCGGGCAGCGTTTCTCGAGGTCGAGCTCCTTCTCCGTATAAAAGGCCTCGCAGCTCGAGCAGTACCAGCCCTCGTGCTTAGCCGTGTAGAGGTCGCCTGCGGCCGCGATCCGCGCGATCAGGGCTTCGACGCCGCGCCGGTGCCGCGCCTCGGTCGTGCGGATGAAGTCGTCGTTGCGAATCTCGAACGTCCGATACAGCTCCCGGTACCGCTCGACGACCCGGTCGGCGAGCTGAAGGGGCGTGATTCCCTGCGTCGCCGCGGCCTTTTCGATGTTCTGGCCGTGCTCGTCGGTGCCGGTCAGGAAACGCGTCTCTTCGCCCGAAAGGCGATGGAACCGCGTGACCACGTCCGTGACAACCGTCGTGTAGATGTGCCCGATGTGCGGCAGATCGTTGACGTAATAGATCGGGGTCGTCGCGTAAAACGTCTTCATCGGGAGGGCGAAAGATACCTCAGAAGAGGTCG
>JANMPW010000379.1:0-7158 GCA_031370065.1 Acidobacteriota bacterium | reverse complement strand
CAGAACTTGCACGCCCGCGAGGGAGACGACGCCCAGTACATGCAGGCGTTGGAGACGTACACCCCGAGGTAGTTGCCCTGGAGCACGCCGATCCGGCTCATGGGAATTCCCGAGGACGTCGCGCGCGAATACCATTGCGGCTCCTCCGGGATGGTGACCGTGTATGCGTCCCCGCTGCGGTCGTCGAGGACGCAATAGCTGCGCCCCTTCCTAGCCAGCCGGAAGGGTGAACGTTTGGCGAACGCCTCGACCACTGGGACGTTGACCCAGACCGGCTTCCGGGGAGCTGACAGCACGAGCTCGAGCCCGGATCCCAAGCCCGCCCGCGTGCGCGCGATTCGGCGCCCGTCCTCGTCGAGTGTGCAGCTCTCATCGATCCGCATTCCCCGGCAGAACAACTCGATCTCGAGTTCGACAGGCGACAGCATCGGTTCGACGATAGGCCTGTCGGGCGCTCCCGCCCATGATGCAAATCATCCAGAGGCGCTCCTGCCCTTTTGATCTGTTTGAATCAATTCGGCCGCCCCGCCCGGGGCTTCAAATAGCCGATGCCGGCCAGAGCAGCCAAGACGCGAAAATGGATCAAACCGCCCATGCGCATGATCCCCGTCATATGTGCCGTTTCCCTGCCGGGTCATCTTCCGGGACGAAGAACATGACCGGACGAGAAAACAGAGAGGACGCGCCCCCGGTGATCGGTGGCTCCACGTTTTTCTCCCGCGGGGAAGTCGCCAGGCTCTTTGGCGTCTCCGTCTCCACCGTGACCCGTTGGGCGCGCACGGGCCTGCTCCCGGCCGTCCGCACGCCGGGAGGCCACTACCGGTTCCGCGCCGACGACATGCGCCGCGCCGCTCGCGCGGGCTCGCCCGACGAGCTCCTGCGGCTGGACTGAAGAGCGATGCCGATCCCGACACGTCGCTCCGCGCCAGGCGAGGAGGCGAAGTTCTTCGACGACGTCGGCTGTCTCCGAGAGTTTCTGAAACAAGGCGATCCTCCGCGCGCAGGCGCGGTCACGTACGTCGCGGACCATCGGACGGGCGCCTGGGTTCGCGCCGCCCGGGCCGCGTACGGCCGTTGTCCTGCTCTCGAAACACCCATGGGGTCCTACCTGGTTGCCCACGCCGACGGCGCTTCGCGCGACCAGCACCCGGCCCTCCGGGCCTGCGTGTCCGTGGCGGTGGCCGAGATCTTCGAGCCGGACGGCCCTCCGGACGGAAACAAGAAAGGCGGATGACCATGGAACAGAAGATTCCTCAAACGATCGAGATCGAGCACGAAGAGCTCCACGAAGAGCTGGCGAAGGCGATGCGGGTCGGCGGCAGGACCGGCGAGGCCGCTCGCCGCCTCATGAAGATCCTGCAGGCGCACATGGCCCGCGAGTCGGCGCTCGTCCGTCCCGCTCTTGCCTTGCTCGCTCCCCTCGCGGCGGGCCGCATCCCGCCGGATGCGGATGCCCACATCGAGAGGGGCGAGGCGCTCAGGGCCGAGATGCCGCGAATGGTCGAGGAACACCAGATGATCGTCGAGGCCCTCCGGGAGCTCATGCGCTCGGCCGCCGAGGAGCAGCAACATCAGGGATACGCGCACTTTGCCCAGAAGCTGATCGCGCACGCGCAGAGCGAGGAAGAAGTTCTCTATCCGGCGGCGTTGCTCGTCGGCGAATATCTGAAGGCCAGGCTTAAACCGTCATGAGTGATTCAAACGGCACCGCTTCCCCCCTGCTGCTCTGCGCCCGCCAGGAGCTGCTGCTCGCGGTGCGCTCGCGCTGGACACCTCGCGGCTGCTGATCGGCGCGGTGCTCGTCAACCCGATCGACGCCGTTCGCACCGGCGCCCTGCTTGGCATCCAGGGAACCACGGCCTTCGGAGCCGCCTCGCTGGCCTTCCTGCGCTTCACGAAGGGGCCCGCGGGCGCAGCCGCGCTCCTGGCGCTCTCCGCCCTGGCCTGGATCGTGCTCCCCGCCGCCCTCGCCTCGCGGCGCCTGGACCGGGCCGACCTCTAATCCTCTCTAGCGCCGGTCGCGTTCCTCACGCCGCGTGGCGGCGAGGACCTGGGCGACCAGAAGCAGCATCCCGAGATCCCTAGCGATGGCGATTTTCATGTCGCCGAGCCGCTGGGTATCCGTCCTCGGGACTTTCGGACCTCCGAAGCACCCGCAGTCGACCGGGTGCTTGCGCACGAGATTGATCGTGAGGGCGATCACGAACACGACGAGGAGCACTCCCATGATTCTTGCGGAAGCGCGGCGGGCGATTCCGAGAAAGAGCGCGACACCCGTGACGACTTCCACCCACGGAAGCACCAGGGCCAGCGAATTCACCGCGACGCCCGGCAGAAGCTTGTAGTTATGGATCTCGTGCGCGAATCCCGGTGGATCCACGATCTTGCCGAATCCCGCGACGACGAAGAGCGCCGCCAGGACAAACTGGATGCGTGCGGTCAGCCAGGGCGAGAGCATCCGACCGCTCATGGCGCGTCGCCCTTGTCGACGGGCAGGCCCCGCTTCTCCCAATCCGGAAATCCATCCTTGTACACGAGCACGTTGTCGAAACCCACGAAGTAGAGCTTCTGCCCGACCATGTGGGAATCCTCGCAGTCGCCGCCGGTGCAATAGACGACGACCGGCGCGCTCTGGTCGCGCCCCTCGGCAAAGAGCCCCTTGACCTTGTCGTCGATGTCGGCCTCCCAGACCGAGAACGGCCTCGCGCCCGGGATGTGGCCGAGGCGGTACAGGCTCGTGCGGCGGGCGTCGAGGAAGAGGACGTTCCCACCCTTGTGGAGAGCCACGACGTCGTCGCCCGAGATCTCGACCCGGGCCGTGCTGGGGTGAGGCGCGAAAACCTTACCGGCGCCCTCGGCGGCCGCCGGTATCACCGCGGCGGCTGGGCCAGCCGGTCCGGGTGCCGGCGTCGCGGCAGGAGACGGCGCAGAGGCCGAGTAGCTCCCGATCCATCGCAGCTTGCGTTCCGGCCCGGCCACGGCGTTCGAGACCGCCGCCGCGACGCAGGCCAGGGCCACGACGGCAACCGCGTCGCGCCATGGGTTCTCTCTCCTCATCTGCCCGGCATATTAGCCGAGACCGGGCTAGACGCCGTAGCGCTGCATCTCCAGGACGAGCCGGTCCGCTTCTTCCCTGCCGAGCAGATCGTCCGTTCCCGGGTACAGGACCTGTTCCTCTTTGAGGTTGTGATCGCCGAGAACCGCATGGAACCTTTCGCGTAGCGGCTCGACCGAAGCCGCGGCGTCTCCGATTCCAGCGGTGATCTGGTCGAGGAGCGCTCGGATCTCCCGGTGCTCCCCCCGCATCACTGCCGTGGGCCCGGCCGTGGGCGACATTGCGCTCGCTGCCTCGAAGGCCGGGAAGAGCAGCTCCTCTTCGAACCCGATGTGGCGCTGCAATCCGACTGCGAACTCGGCATAGAGGTCACAGGCCGACAGCAGATCTCCCGCGGCGCGGGCACGGAAGGCCGCGTCCTCAAGGGCGTCGAGCCGGTCGTGGTCCCAGGACAGCGCCTCGTTGACCCCCCGGGGCTCGTCGGAGTGGGCCTCGCGCCGGGCGATCTCGATGCGCCAGACCGGCGGGCCGGTCTGCAGGGGCGACCATTCGAAAAGCCGCGCTCGCTCGCCCTGGAGCGTCCGGAGCACGTCTGGCCCCGCGTCGCCGGACAGGATGACGAATCGCTCCCCCGGAGACAGCGCGTCGAAGCGCGCAAGCGCCTCGGCCGCTCGGGCCGAACCTGGAAGCGGGCGCACGTCGAGCACGCGCTCCGCCGTCACCAAATGAGTCACGGGCCCTCCCTTTCGGGACGCCTCGCCGGCCATCCCCGTTCCCCACGATCGCAGCCGGAGTTCCCGGCTCCTATGACCCCGGTCATACGCGACGGCGCGCGGTTTTCATCAGCCGTCCAGGCGAAGCTCCAGAACGAGTCTGACCCGCCCTCCCTCTAGTGGGGGAACCTCAACGCGACGTGCACGTGGGTGCCCTGTGTCTTTCGCTCCTCAAACTTGAAGACATAATCCTTCCCGACGAACGGGCTCTTCTCGTTGTGGCAGAGGGAGGTGCAGGTCTCCGCCTTGGGCACGACAAGGCCGAGCTTGACGAGCTCCTCCCGCCTGTATTCCTTGTTCCTCAGCGTCATCCCGCCTTCCTTCAAGTACTCGCTTCCCGGCCCGTGGCACGACTCGCACTGCACCCCCACGAGGTCGGGCGTCTTCTCGAAGCTGATGAACCCGCCGGGCTTGCCGTAGCCGGTCGTGTGGCAACCGAGGCACTTCTCGTCGTGCGTGTAGTCCTTTTGCGCATCGAGGCCAGCCTTCTTCTTCGCAGCGGCTGCCACACCCGCGCGCAGTTGCTCGAAGGACCTGGCCATCTTCGTCGTCTCCCACGTTTGAAACTGCTTCAAGTGGCACCCCCGGCACTTCTTGGCCCCGACGTAGACGGGAGTTTCGGCTCCCGCCGAAGCGCCGTTCAGAAATGCCAGGCCGCCGATGAGGACGATCGAAAGCCGAAGGGTTCGCATGGGTTTCTCCTCCCTATTTTTTGACGGGGGGCTCGGGCTTCGCGGGGCTTCGGGATTCGCTGCCCGCAGCCGTCGAAATCGGAAGGCCGCCTGCGAGAAACGCGACGAGGTTGGACATCTCGTCCGCCTCGAACCGGGGCCAGGCAACGCCGTACGCCCGCATACTCGCGCCCATCGCCGAAGCGTGGTTCCACATGAGCTGCGTGATCTGCTCTTTTTTCTGGCCGGCGACGAAGGGACCGAGGGCGGGGCCGATGTTGCCCTCTCCGCGTTGGCCGTGGCAGGCGGAGCATCCCTTCAGCTTGAACAGATCCTGGCCTCGCGCGATGTCGCCGGGCCGCCCCTCGTAGCGCGAAAGGAAGAGGAATGCGAACAGGTCCGCCATCTCGTCTCCGTGAAACGTCGGCGAGGCCATGCCCAGGGCTCCCATCGCCTCTGTCATCGCCGGCCAGTGGTTCCACATCCGGCCGGCGAGCTGGGTCACGCTGCCTCGCAGCTCTGCCTTTCCCAGGTCCGGCCCGATCGCGGAGCCGCGCCCGAAGATCGCGTGGCAGCTGGCACAACCCTTATCGGCAAAGACCTTCTTGCCCCGCTCGGGATCCCCTGCGGATCGGAATTCTCGGGCTGCCTGGCGCTGTCCCCGGCTGCGGAGATAGGCGAAGAGGTCGACGATCTCGCTGCCTTCGAACTTGGGAACTTCCATCCCGATGCGTCGGATGGAGGGCACCATCACCGGGCCGTGGTTCCAGAGGCCCTGCGCGATACGCAGGGGCGCCGTCCCGCGGGGAAGCCGGTCCAGCGGTGGCCCCGCCGTCCCCCCCTCCTGGCCGATTCGATGACATTGGATGCAGTGCTTCTGCACGAAGAGGACCTTGCCGACCTTCGGATCACCCGGCTCGTCGAAGTAGTTGAGGAAGTAAAGGAATGCGATCAGGTCGCCGAGCTCATCGTTCCGGAAGGTAGGGCGAGTGATCCGCGCCTCCTGCATCTTGTTCTCCATGACGATGGCGTGATTCCATATCCCCGCGGCGAGTTCGAAAAAGGAGCCCTTGACTGCGGTGCGGCCGAGATCCGGCCCGATCGTTCCGCCAGTGCCGCGCACCGCGTGGCACTGGACGCATCCTTTCTCCACGAAGAGCGACTGCCCCCGGACGAAGTCACCGAACTCGCCGCGGGCTTGAGGCGCCGACGCGAACGCGGTCGCAAGGCCGAGTACGGTCGCCAGAGTGGCGCGAGGAAACCCTCTACTCATGTCCCACCCCGGCCGGGGCCGGCAGGTAGCTCTGGACGCGGGTGCTGACCTCCTCGATCGACCTTTCGCGCCCCTCGTGGATCTCCCAGATCGAGACGATCGGGAAGATCTTGGTGAACACCGCGTAGAGGAAGATGAAGGCCGCGACGAAGGCTGCCATCAGCGACCATTCGACCCACGATGGCGTGTAGGT
The DNA here is from genome assembly GCA_031370065.1 of Acidobacteriota bacterium. Taxonomy (GTDB): domain Bacteria; phylum Acidobacteriota; class Thermoanaerobaculia; order UBA5066; family Gp7-AA6; genus DAHUXD01. The sequence goes on along the minus strand of JANMPW010000379.1, from coordinate 1,193 downwards.
GACCGCCGTCATTGGGAGTCTCGGATTGGAGAGGCTCGGCACCACGATCAGGAAGCGCTCGAGCCACATGCCGATCTGGACCGAAACCGCGGCCGTCACCGTGCCCCACACCGTCCCGCGCGTCCGGTTGTTCGCGAGCATCGCGAGGGGAACCACGAAGCACGTCACGATCATCGTCCAGAACAAGGGTGAAAAACGGCCCTCCGTCTTCGAGAGGAAGATCACCATGTGGGTCGGCTCGCCGCCGTAATAGGTCGTCAGAAACTCGGCGAACGTGAAGTAGAACCAGAGCAGCGTCATGACGAGGAGCAGGAGCCCCAGATTGTTGAAGTGCACGGGCTTGAGGTAGTCCTCGAGGTGATAGGCCCGCCGGATGATCGCCATGGCGATCAGGATCGCGGCGATCCCCGAGAAGATCGCGCCGACGACGAAATAGGGTCCGAAAATCGTCGAGTGCCACATCGGCTGGACCGTCATCGCGAAAACCCAGGAGACGACCGTGTGAACGCTGACGGCGATCGGGATCACGATGACTGCCATCGCGGCGATCGCCCGGTCGAGCAGGCGCTGCTGCCGGGGCGTTCCGGTCCAGCCGAGGGCCAGCGTGCGGTAGAGCCACTTGCGGCCCGGAAAGTTGTCGCGCAGGATGGCGATGTCGGGGATGAGCGGCAGGTACAGGTAGATCGTGCTGGCCGTCAGGTAGGCCGCGATCGACGTGACGTCCCACAGCAGCGGCGAGGTGAAGTTGCCGTGTCGCAGGACGTTGAAGACCCGGTCCGGCCGCCCCAGGTCCAGTATCACGCACCCCATTCCGAAGAAGAGGACCAGAACGGTGATCACCTCGGCCGAGCGAGTGATCGCGCGGCGCCATTCGGCGTGCGCCAGCCGCAGGATCGCCGAGATCAGCGTGCCGGCGTGGCTGATGCCGATGAAGAAGACGAAGTTCGTGATGTAGAGGCCCCAGTAGACCGGTACGTTCAAGCCGGTGACCGAGAGGCCGCGGCGCAGCTGGGAGACGTAGGCAAAGACGCCCCAGGCCACGATCGAGAGCAGGATGGCTGCGCTGATCCAGAACGCCCGGCCGGTGCGCTCGATGGGGCGCAGCAGCCGGGCATCCTCGCCGAGCTCAAACTTCTCCACCCCATTCTCCTTTCGACAGGTAGACGACCTTCGGCCGGGTGCCGAGCTCCTCG
>JANMPW010000040.1:0-4441 GCA_031370065.1 Acidobacteriota bacterium | reverse complement strand
GTCTTGAATCCCATCGTCTCCAGCGCGACGTTGCCCGTCAGGATCATCAGGTCGGCCCACGAAATCTTCTTGCCGTACTTCTGCTTGATCGGCCAGAGCAGGCGGCGCGCTTTGTCGAGGCTGACGTTGTCCGGCCAGCTGTTGAGCGGCGCGAAGCGCTGCTGGCCCCGGCCACCGCCGCCGCGGCCGTCCGCGATGCGGTAGGTGCCGGCGCTGTGCCAGGCCATGCGGATGAACAGCGGCCCGTAGTGGCCGAAGTCCGCCGGCCACCAGTCCTGCGAATCGGTCATCAGCGCCGCGAGATCCTTCTTCAGGGCCGCGTAGTCGAGGCTCTTGAACTCCTTCGCGTAGTCGAAATCCTGTCCCATCGGATTCGATCGCGAGGAGTGCTGTTGGAGGAGGTCCAGCCGCAGCTGGTTCGGCCACCAGTCACGGTTCGTCGTGCCGCCGCCGGCGCCATGTTTCACCGGGCACTTGCTCGCTTCCGTCATGATCTTTGCTCCTCTCGCGTCGTGAGTGGTGGAACGGGGTCTCATGCGTTGAGTGCGGCGCCGCGCCGGCACTTCCGGCACAGCCCGTGGTATTCGAGCGTTCTTCCTGAAATCAGATAGCCCTGCGACTCGAGCCTCCGCTCTCCCGGCAGCGACTCCGTGGCGCGCGGGATGTCGAGCAGCACTCCGCACCGCTCGCACACGAAGTGGTCGTGCATGGTCAGGTCGGCGTCGTAGCGGATGAGCCCGTCGCGGACGAAGGACTTCAGCTTGCCCTCGTCCACGAGGACCTGCAGGTTGCGATAGACCGTGCCGAGCGAGACGCGCGGCAGCGCGCGCCGCACCGCCTCGTACACCCACTCCGCGGTCGGGTGGGACTTCGTCTCCATGACGGCCTCGAGCACGAGGCGCCTCTGGCGCGTGGAGCGGCGGGGAGTGGCGGACAGGGAGCTCATATCAGTAAGGATTCCTATTATTGATATGAGGCCCGCCGCTGTCAAGAGAGATGTCGAAGTGCTCCGCGAGTCGTCCCCGATGACTCAACCCTCTTCCGACGTTCAAGTTAGCAAGTTAGAATGCCGTCCGCTTGTCGACCACCAGCTCATCGTCCCCGCGCGACTTCCCTCTCGGCATCCCCGACTTCACCTACCAGGACCTCCACCGCGACCATCGCCTCGCGGACCTCGACCGGGCGTTCCTCGACGGGCTCGGCCGCGACAACCCGACTCTGGCCGCGAGGCTCACGGCCTACCGGGCCGACCCGGCCTCTCTCGACCCGCTCTCGCTATCCCGGCTCCTCGTCGAGGCGGCGCGCCCGCTCTCGGCCTTCGTGGCCCGCCTCTTCGGCATCGAGGACGAGTGGCGCCGGCAGGCGGCCTCGGCCGGGCCCGAGGCGGTCCTCTTCCGGTTCCGGCGGGACTTCCTGCTGCGGCGGGCGGTGAAGACGAAGCTCCCGGAGGACCTCGCGGCGATGGACCTCGTTCCCATGCAGACCGCGGCGGCCGCGCTCGAGCGGGACCTCCACCCGGAGCTGCCGTGGAAGGCCGACCCGGAGCTCGCAACCTCGCAAATGGTGGCGGGCCTTCTCGATCTCGAGGCCGACTTCATCGCCGCGCTGCGCCAGAAGAAGAAGCCGGAGGTCTCCGCGGCCGCGCGCGAGACCGCGCGCGCCCTCGCCCGCCGGGCGGCCGCCTGCGCCGCTTCCCTGCCCCGCGCCTCCGGCGACACGGACGAGGACCTCCTCGCCTTCCTCGAGAAGACTCTCGAGCAGTACGCCTTCTGGTGCCACATGCGGCGCGAGCACCCCGCCCTGAAGCCCGGCATCCACGGCTGGATCTGCTTCAAGCTGCCCGAGACGCTCGACTACCAGAACCTCGTCGAGACCGAGCGGCCCAACCCCGCCGTGCCCGAAGAGCGGGTGGGCCCCGCGGCCGGAAGGCGGCGCCGGCAGGGCTTCACGCTGACCGATCCCCGGATGACGCGCCGCGAGGTGCTCGGCGAAACGCACTACTGCCTGCTCTGCCACGAGCGCGAGAAGGACTCCTGCGCCAAGGGCTTCTTCGCCGCGAAGACCGCGTCCTGGCAGAAGAACGCGCTCGGCATCTCGCTCAAGGGATGCCCCCTCGACGAAAAGATCTCCGAGATGCATGAGCTGCGGCGCGAGGGCGACTCCCTGGGAGCGCTCGCGCTCGTCTGCATCGACAACCCGATGTGCCCCGGCACGGGCCACCGGATCTGCAACGACTGCATGAAGGGGTGCATCTTTCAGAAGCAGGAACCGGTCAACATCCCGCAGATCGAGACCGGCGTACTCACCGACGTGCTCCAGCTTCCCTGGGGCGTCGAGATCTACGGGCTCCTCACCCGCTGGAACCCCCTGCATCCGCGCCGTCCGCACCCCGCCCCGTACACCGGCCGCAAGGTCCTGGTCGTCGGCCTCGGCCCGGCCGGATACACGCTGGCGCACTACCTCCTGAACGAGGGCTTCGGCGTCGCCGGGGTGGACGGCCTGAAGATCGAGCCACTGCCCGAGGACTGGACGGGCGCCGACGGCGGGGGGATCCGGCCGATCCGGGACTATGCCGATCTCGCGCAGCCCCTCGACCGGCGGCCGCTCGCGGGCTTCGGTGGCGTCTCTGAGTACGGCATCACGGTGCGCTGGGACAAGAACTTCCTGACGCTCATCCACCTGACGCTCGCGCGCCGGCGCCGCTTCGCGATCCTGGGCGGCGTGCGCTTCGGCGGCACGATTTCGGCCGAGCAGGCCTTTGACGCCGGGTTCGACCACGTGGCGATCGCTGCCGGCGCCGGCCGACCGACGATCATCTCGATGAAGAACAACATCATCCGCGGCGTGCGGAAGGCCTCCGACTTCCTGATGGCCCTTCAGCTCACCGGCGCCTTCAAGGAGGAGGCCCTCGCCAACCTCCAGGCGGAGCTGCCCGCGGTCGTCATTGGCGGGGGCCTGACGGCGATCGACACGGCCACGGAGCTGCTCGCCTACTACCCGATCCAGGCCGAGAAAACGCTGTCCCGGTACGAAAAGCTCTGCGCGGACAAGGGCGAGCCCGCCGTGCGCGCCACCTTCGATCCCGAGGAGCGGGAAATCCTCGATCGTCTCCTCGCGCACGGACTGGCCGTCCGCAAGGAGCGCGAGCGCGCCCGGGCCGCCGGCGAGCCCCCGGACCTCACCCGCCTCTGCCGGGAATGGGGCGGCGTCTCGATCGCCTACCGGCGGGCCATGGAAGAAGCCCCCGCCTACCGGTTGAACCACGAGGAAATCATCAAGGCGCTCGAGGAGGGGATCTCGTTCATCGAGAGGCTCGAGCCCGAGGAAGCCGTCGCCGACGAGCACGGCAAGCTGCGGGCCGTGCGGTTTCTCCGCGGGGGCTCCGGCGAGGTCGTGGAGCTGCCCGCGCGGACCCTGCTTGTGGCGGCGGGCACGACGCCGAACATCACCTACGCGAAGGAGTTCCCCGGATCGCTTCCGCTCGACCAGAAGCGGCGCTTCTTCGCGCCCCACCGCGCCGTGCCCGAGGGCGATGGATGGAAGCTCGTCCCGGCCCCGGCCGAGGACGAGGGCGCGTTCTTCACCGGCTTCTCGCAAAAGGGAAAGTTCGTCACGTTCTTCGGCGACAACCACCCCGCCTACAACGGCAACGTCGTCAAGGCCATGGCCTCGGCCAGGAACGGGTACGGCGCGATCGCGGAAGTCCTGAACCGCCCGGACGCCGCGCCCGTGGCCGACGCGGACTGGGATGCCTTCCGCGCCCGCCTCGAGGACGACCTGACGGCGCGGGTCGTGGCGGTCAACCGGCTCACCTCGACGATCATCGAGGTCGTCGTCCGGGCGCCCGCCGCCGCGCGGAATTTTCAGCCGGGACAGTTCTTCCGGCTCCAGAACTTCGAGGCGCGCGCGCCCCGCCTGCAATCAACGCCACTCCTGATCGAGCCCTGCGCGCTGACGGGAGCCTGGGTCGACAAGGAAAAGGGCCTCCTCTCGATGATCGCCCTCGAGATCGGCGGCTCGACCCGGCTCTGCTCCGTCCTGAAGCCCGGGGAGCCCGTCGTGGCCATGGGGCCGACCGGCACGGCGACGGAGCTGCCGCGCGACTCCACCGTAATGCTCTGCGGCGGCGGCCTCGGGAACGCCGTCCTCTTCTCGATCGGGAAGAAGGCGCGGGAGCTCGGCAACCGGGTCGTCTACTTCGCCGGCTACAAGAAGGCCGAGGATTTCTACAAACGGGACGAGCTCGAGGGGGCCGCCGACGCGCTCATCCTCTCCGTGGACCGGGGCGAGGCGATCCCCGCCCGCCGCCCCTCCGACCGCAGCTTCGTCGGCAACATCGTCGCGGCTATGCTCGCCTACGCGACCGGCAAGCTGGGAGAGGTCTCCATCCCCCTGTCCGACGTCGAGCGGATCATCGTGATCGGCTCCGACCGGATGATGG
>JANMPW010000347.1:0-1546 GCA_031370065.1 Acidobacteriota bacterium | reverse complement strand
TGGAGCTGCCGCCCATGGTCACCGAGAACACCTCGAATTTCGGCACGGCCTTCACGGTGTCGATCGAGGCGCGCGGCCGGACGACGACCGGGATCTCGGCCGCCGACCGCGCAGCGACGGTGAAAGCCGCGATCGACCCGGCGAGCAAGCCGTCGGACCTGAACCGCCCCGGCCACATGTTTCCGCTGCGCGCGCAGCGCGGCGGCGTGTTGAAGCGGGCCGGGCAGACGGAAGCTTCGGTGGACCTCGCGCGGATCGCCGGGATGAACCCGTCCGCCGTTCTCTGCGAGATCATGAACGAGGACGGCACCATGGCGCGCGTGCCGGACCTCGCCCGGTTCTGCGAACGGTTTGAGCTTCCGATGGTCACCGTCGCGGACCTCATCCGCTACCGGTTGAAGACCGAGCGGCTCGTGCAGCGGATCGCTTCGCCGCACCTTCCGACACGGCTTGGCGAGTTTCAGCTGCACGCGTACCGCAGCGACGTCACGCACGAGGAGCACCTCGCCCTCGTCCACGGCGCGATCACGGAGGAGGAGCCGACGCTCGTGCGCGTGCACTCCCAGTGCCTGACGGGCGACGTCTTCGGCTCGGCCCGCTGCGACTGCGGCGAGCAGCTCGAGCTCGCGATGGAGAAGATCGTCGAGGCCGGCCGCGGCGTGTTCCTGTATCTGCTGCAGGAAGGGCGCGGCATCGGCCTGATCAACAAGCTGAAGGCGTACGAGCTGCAGGACGAGGGCCACGACACCGTGTCGGCGAACGAGAAGCTGGGCTTCCCGCCCGACATCCGCAACTACGGCGTGGGCTGCCAGATCCTGAGGGATCTCGGCGTGCGCCGGATGCGCCTGATGACCAACAACCCGTCCAAGTACGTCGCCATCGACGGCTACGGGCTCGAGATCGTCGAGCGCGTCCCGCTCGAGGTGCATCCCACCGACCGCTCGCGCAAGTACCTCGAGGCGAAGAAGAACAAGATGGGGCACCTGCTCAAGCTCGTCTAGATCCCCGGTAGGCATATTCTCCGCCCGTAGCCTTCCAGGCTAAGGAGGACACCCATGTCGGGAAAGACGTTCGAGATCGTTCCGCCGGCCCTGCCCGGCCCCCGGTTCGTGCGGCGCGCGATCATCGCGCTCGTGCTCTTCGTTCTGGTCGTGATCGGAGGGCCGATCACGGTGGTCCCCGCCGGGCACGTCGGCGTCAAGGACCTATTCGGGAGGGTCTCGCCGGACTCGCTGCCGCCGGGCGTTCACCTCATCCTGCCGTTCACCCGCGTCCACAAGATGTCCATCCGGACTTTGGAGCTCAAGGAGACCGCGGAGGTCCCGTCGAAGGAGGGCCTCACGATGGACCTCGAGGGGTCGGTCCTCTTCCGGCTCGATCCGGCCAAGGCCGCGGAGATGTACCGGACGGTGGGCATCAACTACGCCGAGGTCGTCGTGGTGCCGCAGGTCCGCTCGGCGATTCGCGAGATCACGGCTTCCTACGACGCCAAGGCGCTGTACTCCTCCGAGCGCGAGCAGATCGCGCGCGAGACTTTCGAGCTCGT
>JANMPW010000329.1:0-2968 GCA_031370065.1 Acidobacteriota bacterium | reverse complement strand
AAGAAGAACTGACACGGCGCGGACGCGCCGTGTCATCCCGAGGGCCACTCGGCCCGAGGGGTCCCGGATAAAGAACGGGATCCCTCCCTCCGCTCGGGATGACGGCGAGTTGCTACCGCGTCCCCTGCCCGAGCTCCTTCGAACGCGCCGTGGCCGCTTCGACGGCGTCCATGAGGATCGCGCGGAGGCGGTTGCGCTCGAGGCTGTGGAGCGCCGCGATCGCGGTGCCGCCGGGCGAGGTGACCTGGTCCTTGAGGATGGCCGGGTGGACCTTCAGGACCTCGGCCATCTTCGCCGCGCCGAGGACCGTCTGCACGGTCAGCGCGGTCGCCACGTCGCGCGAGAGCCCGACGCGCACGCCGGCGTCCGAGAGACCCTCGATGATCTGAAAGACATACATCGGGCCGCTCCCGGAAAGGCCGGTGACCGCATCGAGCTGGTACTCGGGCAACTCCGCCACGAGGCCGATCGACTCGAAGATCTTTCTCGCCTGCGAAAGCTCCCTCTTTCCGGCGCGCCGTCCGGCGCAGAGCACGGTGGCCGAGAGGCGCACGACAGCCGCGACGTTCGGCATTGCCCGCACGACGGCGACCCGGTCCCCGAGGCCCGTTTCGATGCGGCCCGTGGGAAACCCGGCTGCAATCGAGACGACGAGCTGCCGCGGCGAGACGGCCGGCTTGATCTCGGCGAGCACCGCGTCGAGGATCTGCGGCTTGACGGCCAGGATGAGAATATCGGCCGCCGCCGCCGCTTCCCGGTTCGACGCGAAGACGCGGATGCCGAGCTCCTTGCGAATCGCGGCGGCCTTCGCGGCCTTCGGGTGCGAGGCGACGAGCCGGCTCTTGCGGCCCCATCCCGACGCCAGAATCCCGCGTAGCAAGGCCATTCCCATGTTCCCGGCGCCGATCACGGCGATCGTCTTGTCCGTCATGGGGTCAAGAATAGCGCCCCGCTCGGCGCCAACCCTTTGACTCGGCCCTCGGACAGACCTAGTCTCTTCCCAACTGATTCTTCTCACAGCCCCCTCCCGAGGGGCAAAGGAGGACGACATGGGCAAGGTCAACCTTTCACGGGTGCTCCTGGGCGGTTTGCTCGCGGGTGTCATCATCAACTTTTCCGAGTTCATCCTGAACGAGAAGGTCATGAAGGCGAAGTGGGAGGAGGCGATGAAGGCCATGGGCAAGAGCATGCCGCAAGGCAGCTCGGCCATGATGGTCTGGATCGTCTGGGGATTCGTCGTCGGCATCGCCGCCGTCTGGCTCTACGCGGCGATAAGGCCGCGTTACGGCGCGGGTGCGGCGACGGCAGCCCGCGCGGGGGTCGCGATCTGGCTCTTCACCTGCCTGCTCACCTCGATCGCGATGCAGAACATGGGGCTCTTTCCGATCAGCGTGCTGATGCTCGTCTGGGTGCTCGTCGAGTGCGTCGTGGCGACCGTCGCCGGCGCCTGGCTCTACCGGGAAAGCGCGGCGTGAGACGACCTTTCGTTGCGGGGCTCCTCGCGCTCAGCATCGACATGCAGGCCCAGATCGCCGGCTCGAAGCTCGTCGTGTTCCCGAAGTCCGGCCACATGACGTTCGTGGACCAGCCGGACATGTTCGTGAAGGCAGTGGAGGAGTTTCTGAAGAAATAAGGGTCATGAGTTGTGAGTCATGCGTCATGAGTCAGTCGGAGCATTCACTCGACGGCGACTCGCAACTCACGGCTCACGACTCACTCCAGCGCCTGCGCCAGATCGGCGATCAGGTCGTCCGGGTGCTCCAGCCCGACGGACACGCGCAGCAGGTTCTGAGGCGTGGGCGAGCCCGGGCCCTCGCTCGAGGCGCGGTGCTCGATCAGGCTCTCGGTGCCGCCGAGGCTCGTGGCGTTGACGAAGAGCTTCACGCGCGAGGCCGCTCGGATCGCGGCGTCCCGTCCGCCCCGGACGCGCAGGGACAGCATCCCGCCGAAGGCCGACATCTGCCGCTTCGCGATCGCGTGGCCCGGATGCGACGCGAGGCCGGGATAGTGAACCGCCTCGACGGCCGGATGCTTTTCGAGAAAGGCCGCGAGCACCAGGGCGTTCGCGGAATGCCGCTCGACGCGGCAGGAGAGCGAGCGCAGGCCCCGCAGCACGAGCCATGAGTTGAAGGGGGAGGCGACGCCCCCGAGGATCTTGCGGATGTGCTCGATCTTCTCGCGGAGCTCCCCGTCCTCCTTGAACACGAGGGCGCCCCCCTGCACGTCGCTGTGGCCTCCGAGATACTTCGTCGTCGCGTGGAGGACCGCGTCGGCGCCGAGCTCGAGCGGTCGCTGGAGAGCGGGGGTGGCGAATGTGCCGTCCACAATCATGTGGGCGCGGGCCGCGCGAGCGATTTCGCCGATCGCGGCCAGGTCCACGACCTTCATCAGCGGATTGGACGGCGTCTCCGTCCAGATGACGCGCGTGTTCGGGCGAAGGGCGGCACGGATTTTCCCGAGATCGGTCATGTCGACCGCCGTCGCTTCCATGCCCCAGCGCGGCAGAAACTCCACGGCGATCGCCCGTATGCCGTAGTAGACGTCGTCCGGGTACAGGACGTGCGATCCGGGTGGCTGCGCCTCCAGGTATGCCGCCCCGGCGGCCATTCCCGAGCCGAACACGAGCGCCGCCTTTGCCCCCTCGATGGACGCGAGCGCTTCTTCGAGCCGGGACTGCGTCGGATTGCCTTCGCGGATGTAGGTGTACCCGCGCGGCGCCTCTGCCGCCGGCCCGTGCTCGAACGTGGTCGAGAGATGGATCGGCGGCGCGATGGCGCCCGTCGCCGGGTCCGGCTCGGCGCCCGCGTGGACGGCGCGCGTTTCGAATTTCATGCTACGGCGAGAGCCCCGGCTCGTAGTTCGTGACGAACTCGAGGAACCGGATCACCTCGATCATGTCCTTTCCCCGGAACCGGATCGCGTGCGCATCGGTGCGCTCGACGATGGACAGGTAGGCGAGGACTTCCGC
>JANMPW010000033.1:0-2795 GCA_031370065.1 Acidobacteriota bacterium | reverse complement strand
CCTGCAGGGGGATCGGATCATGCGCGTCACGGCCAGCGCGGTTGGCCGGTAGATGTACGCCCTCGGCCGGACGGTCCAGTTCATCGGCCTCGTCGTGGCGGGTGCCGCCTTCTTCGTCGGCGCCTTCGGTCACGAAGTGCGCCGGGAGCTTGTGCTGCTCGGGATCGGCGCCGGGGTCTTTTCCGCGGGGTACGTGCTGCAGCGGAGCGGTAAATGACAGGCGGTGTGATCCTCGCGACCCGCGAGCTCCCGGAGCCCTTCGGCACGCTCCGGCCCGACTTCGAGGTCCGAGTGATGGGCTACAACCCGACCGAGCAGGAGCTCGCCGCGGAGGTCCCCGGCGTGGACGCCCTGATCTGCCTCGTGGACGATCCGGTGACGGCGGCCGTCATCGCGGCCGCGGACCGGCTCAAGGTGATCGCGAGTTACGCGGTGGGCGTCAACCAGGTGGACCGGGCGGCGGCCGCGGCGCGCGGCATCCACGTCACTCACACGCCGAACGCCCTCACCGACGCCACGGCGGACCTCACCATCGCGCTCGTCCTCGCCCTGGCGCGGCGCATCGTCGAGGGAGACCGGCTCGTGCGGACCGGAGGATTCGCGGGATGGGCGCCGGACCTCCTGCTCGGCCGAGACTTGAAGGGGAAGGTCTTCGGCATCGTTGGACCGGGGCGCATCGGGAAGGCGGTCGCGCGGCGCGCGAAGGCGTTCGGCATGAGTGTCATCGCGACGGGCCGCAGCCCCCGTCACGAAGGAGACCCGGACGATCCGCCCCGCGTCGCGTTCGACGAGCTCCTGCGGCGCTCGGACATCATTTCCCTCCACGTGCCGCTGACCTACGAAACCTGGCGCCTCTTCAAGCCGGAGACCTTCGCCAAGATGAAGCCGGGCAGCTTTCTCATCAACACATCGCGCGGGCCGGTGATCGACGAGGTGGCGCTCACGCGGGCGCTCGATACCGGGCCGCTCGCCGGCGCGGGGCTGGACGTCTACGAGAACGAGCCGGCCATCACGCCGGCCCTGCTCGACGACGACCGCGTGGTCCTGATGCCACACGCCGGCAGCGCGACCGTCGAGACCCGCCGGGAGATGGCGCGCATGGTCGTCGAAGACGTGCGCCGCGTCTTGACGGGAGAGAAACCTCTGCGAGCGATGCTGCCGGAAGGGGTGAGAAGATGAGAAAGATGGGCAAGAGTTCCTTCTCGTCGCTCGATGCCGCCGCCACGGGGCTCTTGCGACGCATGGCGCGGGGGGACAACGCGCTCGCCTGGCTGCAGGCCCGGTGGTGCCGCATCGTCGGCGAGCCGCTTTCGCGCAAGATCGAGCCGACGGCGCTCGTCGGCCGGCGCCTCACGGTGTCGCTGCTCGATCCGTCGTGGAAGAGACCCGTCGAGGCGACACTGCAGGAGCTCGAGGCAAAGCTCGCGATCGAGATGCCGGAGATCAAGCCGAAAGTGACGCTGCGCTAGGGCTTCGCGGTCGAGGCCGTCTACGCGTACAACCCTCTGACCATCGTGTCGTGCGCGACGCGCGAGATTCCGAGCATGTAGGCGGCGATGCGGAAGCTGACGTCGTACTTCTCGGCCATCGAGGCCACGTCGCGGAAGGACTGCACCATGATGTCCTCGAGCCGCTCGTTGACCTCGCTCTCGCGCCAGAAGAAGCCGGCGCGGTCCTGCACCCATTCGAAGTAGGACACCGTCACGCCGCCGGCGTTGGCGAGGATGTCCGGGACGACGAGGATGCCCTTTTCGTTCAGGATCTCGTCGGCGCGCTGCGTGGTGGGGCCATTGGCGCCCTCGACGATGATCTTCGCCTTGATGTTGCCCGCGTTTTTCTGCCGGATCTGGTTCTCGTTCGCGGCCGGAATGAGGATGTCGCAATCGAGCTCGAGCAGGACCTCGTTGGTCACGGCCTCGGCCCCCGGGAAGCCCTTGAACGACCGGTTTTTCTCGTAGTGGGCGAGCAGGGCCGGCATGTCGATGCCGCCCTTGACGTGAATGCCGCCGTGGATGTCGGACACGGCGAGGATCTTCGCGCCGGCCTCGTGGCACATGCGCGCCGCGATCGATCCGACGTTGCCGAAGCCCTGCACCACGATCCGGCTGCCCGGCAACGTCAGCCCGCGCAGGGGGGCCGCCTCGCGCGCGATCAGCATCAGGCCGCGGCCCGTCGCCTCGACGCGCCCGCGCGAGCCGCCGAGCGAGAGGGGTTTGCCCGTGACGACGGCCGTGACGGTGTGACGCGCGTGCATGGAGTAGGTGTCCATGATCCACGCCATCGTCTGGGGATTCGTGCCCATGTCCGGCGCCGGGACGTCCTTCTCGGGCCCGAACTGGTCCATCAGCTCCGCGGTGTAGCGGCGGGTGATCTTCTCGAGCTCCGAGCGCGAGAGGGACTGGGGATCGCAGATGACTCCGCCCTTGGCGCCGCCGAAGGGGATATTGACGACCGCGCACTTCCAGGTCATCCAGGCCGCGAGCGCCCGGACCTCGTCGAGGCTGACGTTCTTGTCGAAGCGGATGCCGCCCTTGCCGGGGCCGCGGGCGATGTTGTGGAGGACCCGGTATCCGATGAAGACCTCGATGCGCCCGTCGTCCATGGCGACCGGGATCGAGACCTTGGTTTCCCGGACGGGCTCGCGCAGCACCTTATAGAGGCCGGGGTCGAGGCCCAGCTTCTGCGCGGCCAGGTCGAACCGCGACATCATCTCTTCGAAGGGACTGGCCGAGTCGGTGCCCTGGGGGTGCGATCCGATCGTGGGGAATTGCGGTTCGGCGATTGTGCTCACTTGG
>JANMPW010000243.1:0-4397 GCA_031370065.1 Acidobacteriota bacterium | reverse complement strand
CTCCGAGGGCGTCGAGCAGTGCGCGTTCTGCGGCAATCCCACGTTCTTCCTGCAGAAGGACTTCGACCAGCGCCTCGGCTGCCTGATCATGGGCGTGTCGCTGGCGGCGGCGTTTTTCGTCGGCTGGAAGTTCGGGTGGATCTGGTTCACGCCCGTGCTCCTGGTCACGGTCGTCGTCGACTGGATCGTCGCGGCAAAGATCCGCCCGGTCACGATCTGCTATCGCTGCGACGCCGAGTACCGGGAGATGCCGGTCCACCCGCGGCACAAGGGCTACGACCCGCACGTTGCGGAGCGCTACGCGGAGAAGAAGACCGTGCGCCGGATGCGATGAAGATCTACGACGTCTCGCGCCGAATCTCCGAAGAAACCCCCGTGTGGCCCGGGGACACGGGGTTCAGCTGGCGCGAGACCGAGAGCCCGGGCGGGGGCGCTCCCTGGGGCTCGACCAGTTTCTCGATGAGCGCGCACTGCGGCACCCACGCCGATGCGCCGAGCCACGTGTTCGCGGATGGAAGGACGATCGCCGAGGCGCCGGTGGCCGCCTACGTGGGGCCGGCGCGCGTCGTGGAGCTGCCGGGCCTCGGGGAGGTCGGACCGGACGCGCTGCCGCGCAAGGCGCTCGGGGTGGCGCGCGTGCTCTTTCGCAGCGGAGGCAAGGCGTCTCTGTCGCCGCTCGCGGCGCTGCGCCTCGCGGAGAACGGGGCGATGCTCGTCGGGACCGACGCGGCCTCGATCGACCCGGAGGACGCCGAGGACCTGCCGGCCCATCGCGCGCTGCTCGGCAGCGGCGTCGCGCTCCTCGAGGACCTGGACCTCGAGGGAGTTCCCGAAGGGGAGTACCAGCTCGTGGCGTTGCCCCTGCGGTTCCAAGACCTCGATGCCTCGCCCGTGCGCGCGATCCTGATTAAGGAGCCGTAGGGGCGGCCGTTACCGCCGTGCTGCGCACGGCGTTCCCTACGGGTCGGGCCGCCCGGGCGGGGCAAGCCCCGCCCCTACGGGAACAGCCCCCTCAACCTCGTCGCTTCCTCGACGCGGCCGACCGCGAGGATGAGCGCGCCCGTGCGCAGGTTCGTGTCGTGGCGGCGCGCAGTCTCGGCGACGTCATCGTACGCGCGGCGGATCGAACGTTCGAGGTGGTTGCGCACGACGTCCGCGTCCCAGAAGAACGAATAGCTGTCCTGGACCCACTCGAAGTACGAGACGGTGACTCCGCCGGCGTTGGCGAGGATGTCGGGGATGACGACGGTGCCCTTGGATCTCAGGATGTCGTCGGCGTCGGGCGTGGTGGGGCCGTTGGCCGCCTCGGCGATGATCTTTGCCCGGATGCGGGGCGCGTTCTCCCGCGTGATCACTGCCTCGAGGGCTGCGGGTACGAGGATGTCGACGGGCAGCTCGAGCAGCTCGGCGTTCGAGATCTTCTGGCCGCTCGCGGCGGTGACGGTGCCCTTCTTGTCCTTGGCCGCATTGACGAGCTCCGTTCGCAGGCCCTTCTTGTCGTAGATGCCGCCGCGCGAATCGGAGATGGCCAGGACCTTCACGCCGGCCTCTTCGAGAAACCGCGCCACATGCGAGCCCGCGTTGCCGTAGCCCTGGACGGCGGCCGTGGCGCCCTTCAAGCGCAGACGCATGCGCTTGGCCGCCTCGTCGATCGAGACGAAGCAGCCCTCGGCAGTCGCCTCGTTGCGGCCGGCGGAGCCGCCCAGCGGAATGGGCTTTCCCGTGACGACGCCGAGCGTCGAGTAGCCCTGCGTCATCGAGAAGGTATCCATGATCCAGGCCATGTGCTGCGGCGTCGTGTAGACATCCGGAGCGGGAATGTCGCGGTCGTGGCCGAGGACGATGGCGATCTCCGACGTGTACCGCCGGGTCAGGCGCTCGTTCTCGTCCATCGAGAGCTTCTTCGGGTCGACCGTGATGCCGCCCTTGGCGCCGCCGAAGGGAATGTTGACGACCGCGCATTTCCAGGTCATCCACATGGCGAGCGCCTTGACCTCGTCGAGCGTCACGCCCGGGTGGAAGCGAATGCCGCCCTTGGAGGGCCCGCGCGCGATCGAATGCTGGACGCGGTAGCCCGTGAAGACCTTGATCTTCTTGTTGTCCATCTTGATCGGGACGGAGACGATGAGCTGCCGTTTCGGCTGGCTCAGCAACTCGCGCGTCCCGGAGTCGAGCTCCAGGAAATCCGCGGCCCGGTCGAACTGCCGGAGCGCGAACTCGTAGGGGTTGAGGTTCTCGGGAGCCAAAGCGGGGGCCGCTTTCTTCGGGGCGGCCGAGGTGGACTTCTGCTTCTGTGCCATTCGTCTCTCCTTCGCGGTTGGCGGGATCGACTGCCGGGCCTGGAAGAGCGCTTCAGGGACCTGCGAATGGGAGCGTTGCGGCCGCGCGGCGCGCAACCTCCCACAGGGTGGACGGGAAGATGCCGAAGCCGAGGATCGCCGCGGCGCACAGCGCGAGCGCGAGCCGGTCCGCGGGCGCGAGCGGCGGGGGGGCATCGGGTTCGACGGGCTCGCGCATGTAGAGGATGTAAACGACCTTCAGATAGTAGCCGATGGAGATGAGGCTGTTGGCGATGCCGGCGAGGGCGAGCGCGTAGAGGCCCTTCTCGAGCGCGGCCTTGAAGAGGAAGAACTTTCCGATGAAGCCGGCGGTCGCGGGGATCCCGGCGAGCGAGAAGAGGCACAGCGCCAGCACGGCCGCGGCGAAGGGCGAGCGCCGCCCGGCGCCTGCGAGCAGGGCGACCGGGTGCGGTTTCGTCTCGTCGCGGTAGAGGGCCGCGACGGCAGCGAAGGCGCCCGCGTTCGACGCGAGGTACGCGAAGAAGAAGACGATGGCGGCGGCGAGCGCGTCACGTCCGAAGACGGCGAGGGAAATCATCACGTAGCCCATTTGCGCGATCCCGGAGTAGGCGAGCAGCCGCTTGATGTCGCGCTGCGCCAGGGCGACGACGTTGCCGAGCGTCATCGAGAGGACGGCGAGCGCGATGATTCCGGTGCGGAAGCGGTCGGGCATGCCGCCCTCGAAGGCGGCGGAGAAGACGCGGTAGAGCACGATCAGGCTCGCGCCCTTGGGTGCCACGGACAGATAGGCCACGGCGGGCGTCGGCATGCCCTGGTAAACGTCCGGAGCCCAGGCGTGGAAGGGCGCGATGGACATCTTGAATCCGAAGCCGACGAGCAGCAGAAGGAGGCCGAAGAGGACGGCGGGGCTCTCAGCGAGGCCGGGCCGGGCCAGACCCTCGATCTTCGTCCCGCCGCTCGCCCCGAAGAGCAGGGCCACGCCGTACAGCGTGAAGGCGGAGCCGAAGGCGCCGGTCAGGAAGTACTTGAGACCGGCCTCGGACGAGGCCGCGACGGTCCGGAAGAAGCCCGCGAGGACGTAGAAAGCGAGCGACAGCGTCTCGAGCCCGATGAAGATGATGACGAGGTCGAGGCCGCGCGTCATGAGCGAGACGCCGAGATGCCCCCAGAGCAGCAGCGCGTAGAACTCGCCCTTTTCCTCGCCGGTGCGCTCGAGGTACGGCCTGGCCATGAGGATCGCGAGGACGGCCGCGGCGCCGAGGAAAAGGCCCACGAGAACGGTCAGCGACGACGTGTCGAAACGCCCTCCGAACGTCGTCCCGCGGGGGGCCCCGAGCAGGAAGTACAGGGAGCCCGCGATTCCCGTCAGCGCCAGCGTCGCGAACCAGTGGCGCAGGACGGGCGCGAAGGCCTCGATGAGCAGGATGAAGCAGCCCGTCAGGGCAAGCACAATCTCCGGCGCGATCGCCGAGAGGTCGGCGTGGGTGAACTGGACGAGGTCCGGCGTCATGGCCTTGCGCTCCGAGTCTGCGCGGAGGCAAGCTGCTTGGCCGCGACGGCCTTCTGCAGATGTTCGACGGAGGGGCGGATGCGATCGAGGACATCGTTCGGCCGCAGGCCGATCCAGACCATCAATACGACGAGCACGGCCGCCGCAACGAACTCGCTCGGCCGGATGTCGGTCAGCTTCTTGTTCTCTTCCTGCACGAGCGGATTCCAGAACACGCGCTGCACGAGGGTCAGCATGTAGACGGCCGAGAAGATGACGCCGGTCGCGCCCGCGGCGGCCCACCAGCGGTGGGGCGAGGTCCAGGTGCCGAGCAGGATGAGGAACTCGCCGACGAAACCGTTCAAGCCCGGCAGCCCGATCGAGGAGAGCGTGGCGATCAGGAAGAGCGTGGTCGTGACGGGGACGATGCCGGCGATGCCGCCGTAGGCGTCGAGCTCCCGCGTGTGGCGGCGTTCGTAGAGAACGCCGACGAGCAGGAACAGCGCTCCGGTCGAGAGGCCGTGGTTGATCATCTGAAGGATCGAGCCCGAGAGCGACATCGTCGTGAAGGCACCGATCCCGATGACCACGAGGCCGAGGTGGGAGAC
>JANMPW010000225.1:0-2630 GCA_031370065.1 Acidobacteriota bacterium | reverse complement strand
GAGCAGTTCCAGGGCAAGCCGCTCGACGACGAGCTCTCGCTCAAACGCGCCATTCGCCCGGTCACCGGAGCGACGCTCACCGCGCACGCCACGACCGACGCGGCGCGGCGCGTGCTCGCTCTCGATCGCGTCCTGCGCCAGGGGCAGGGTCCGTCGAAATGAAGAGGTGGGAGGCCTGGTGGAACCACGCGGCCCTCGCAGCGGTTTCGCTCTCGGGCCTGGCTTACGGCATCTTCAAGTACTTCGTCGCAAACGCCGACCCCGACTCGCGCGTCGGCCACCCCTGGCAGCCAGTGTTGCTCAAGGCCCACATCCTCGTGGCGCCCTTCGCCGTCCTGGGCATCGGTCTTCTCCTGCGCCGCCACGCGCTCGCGCGCTTGCGTCAGGGCGAGCCGAGCGGGACGAAGACCGGAGCGCTCATGCTCTGGATCTTCCTGCCACTCGCTCTCTCGGGCTATCTCATCCAGGTCTTCGTCGAGCCGGGCGCCGTGCGCTGGACCGGCTGGATCCATGCCGGTCTCGGCGCGCTCTTCCTGCTCGGCTACGCGATTCACCCCAAGCGGCGCGCCACCAATGGTGACGGCGACAACGAGGAGGAGACCTGACCCCATTTGGCCCGCTCGCCAAGGCGCTCGGCCTGCACTGGCCGAACAGAGGTTCGAGAGCTCGTTCTCAGGGCTGTATGATGCCTGCCTTCAAAGGAGGCCTATCGTGATCCTTGTCAAGAGAATCGGACTGGTCCTCGGTTCAGCGGCGATCGCGTTTCTGTGTGCGGGCAACGTGGGAGCTCAAGAGCGGCCCACACCCAACACGCTTCCAACAGCGCGGCAGGTCCCGAACGCATTCGGCACGCAGGCTTACACGGTGACGACGATCTCGGGGCTGGCGTTCTATCCAGCGTTTAGAACCTACCCTTACAGTACCTCGGGCGGTCTGGGCCGCTTCGGCGGAACGGGTTTCCTGCAGGACTTCTATGCGGGCCTGGACCTTCCGGCTGGCGCCGTGATCGACTACATCGGCTTGAACAGCACGACCGACACCGCCTTCGTTCTCGGAGCGGAACTCCTCCGCCGTGACCTTGCCGGCGGTCTCAGCGTCATCGGAAATGTGGACAGCACGGTTCACGGCTGGGACACGGACTTCAATGTGGGCCCGATCGGATACGTTTGGAGCGGGAGCTCCGGCAATGCGCTCATCCTCCATGTCCAGAATGCCAGCAACCCGAACCTTCAGTTCTTCGGCTGGGTCGAGGTCTGGTGGAAGCGCTCGGTCAGCCCCGCGCCGGCCGTGGCGACGTTCAACGACGTGCCGACCAACCATCCATTTTTCCAGTACATCGAAGCGCTCGCCGCCGCTGGTATCACGGGCGGATGCGGCAACGGAAACTACTGCCCGGACAACAACCTGACGAGAGGCCAGATGGCGGTCTTCCTCGCCAAGGCCCTCGGCCTGCACTGGCCGGGGATTTAGACCTTCCAGAGGGGTCGGGTCCGTGCGTTGCGGGCCCGACCCTGTCCTACGCCCGGCTGTCCCAGAGAACGTCGGGTGCGCCGCGCCGCTTGTTCTCGTGGCGGGCCATCACGAAGAGAGCGTCCGAGAGGCGGTTCAAGTACTTCACGGTGAACGAGTTCACGGCCTCGGCATGCTCTTCGTCCTTGGCTGCGATCCACCCCAAGCGCCGGACACCTGCCTCGAACGGCAACGGCGACTCCGAGGAGTAATCCCGCCTCCTGGCTAGAACACGTACGTCAAGCCAGCCGTGAACGCCGGCTTCACGTCCTGGATGCCGTTCAAGTTTTCCCAGACCGGGATCTGCACGGCGGCGCGGGCGACCAGGCCGCGGACGATGCTCACACCCACGCGCGGCGTCACGTAGAGGGTCTGACCTCCCGTGTCCGGGTCGGGCACGCCCTCCGTGTCGACCTGATCGCGCTTGGCGTCGAGGAAGTTCAACTCCACCACGCCATCGAGCCAATCGGTCAGCTTACGGTCGTAAACGAGGTTCGCCTGCACGTTGTTGCCGTACTTGTAGCCGAAATCGTTGCGCCCGGTCCCCGTGTAGGCGGCCGAGGCGTAGATCGAGGACCTCTCGTCCAGCAGGTAGAGTCCCGCGAGACCTCCAGCAAGATTGGGCGCGCCCGTGCCCGGCTGCACGTGCTCGTCCAGGCGCTTGCCGTTTTCAGTTACGTCGTTCTTTCCCCAAGGCGTCTTGACGCCGACGAAGGCCGAGACCCACGCTCGGCGTCCGAGACCCTGCTCGAACTTCGAGGACCCGAGGCGCACGTAGGCGTAGAAGGCCGGGTCGCCCAGGCCGTCGGCCGTCTCGACGTCTTCGCCCTCCGTGAGGTGATTGAACGTGTAGGGAACCTGCGCGACGAAGGTCAGGCGCTCGCGCCACCCGTACGAGATCGTCGCGACGACGGAATGACGGACCTGCTCCTCGAGCCCCTCGCCCACTCCCTGGCTCTGATCGAGGCGGGTCCAATCAAGGGCGACCTGAAACCCTCCATATGAGTAGAGCCCCGCCCCGAGAGCGCTGAACACGGGATCGCTGCAGCGGCACATCGAGCAGGCGGCGGCCATCCGGGGCACGGCCAAGGACAGAATCACGAAACCGAGCACGGCGCGCG
>JANMPW010000203.1:0-3128 GCA_031370065.1 Acidobacteriota bacterium | reverse complement strand
CAGAAGATCGAGATCGGGAGCGTGCCGACCGTCGCGGACCTGCGCGCGAAACGTCTCGAGCTGACGCGAGCGTCGCTGCGCGAGGTGCTGCTGGCAGGCGGCCTCGACGCCTACCGCGTCGTCGTGGAGTCGCTCGCCGAGGAGTTCGATCCGCTGGACGTGGCCGCCGCGGCCGTGAAGCTTGCGGACCCGTCCGCGGCGGGGTCCGGCTCGGCGAGTGAGGAGCACGAGATCCCGGCGGCTGCGGCGCCGCCTCCCGTGCGGGCCGGCAAGCGGGGGCCGAAGTCCCGCTCCGGCGCGGGGGATTCTGCGAAGGTCTTCGTCGGCGCAGGCCGGGCCGACGGCGTGAAGCCCGGAGATCTCGTGGGCGCGATCGTCAAGTTGGCGAAGGTCCATCCGCGCGAAGTGGGTTCGATCCAGATCGCCGAGCGATTCTCGCTGGTCGAGGTGCCCGAGGCGATCGCCGAGGACGTCATCCGCGCGCTCCGCGCCACGGGCGTCCGCGGGAAGAAGGTGACCGTGAGGCGGGAGAGGGAACGCTGAGAGCCCGCCGGAGCTGGGGCGTCCCGCGACGACCTCCAAAGCAGGCTCTCGGAATCTCGACGCGGTCGGCGACCGGCGGATCCAGCGAGTGGACTTTCCCCGATTGGATATCCCGAAGACTTCTCCGCAAAGCATCCAACGTCGCCCGATCGGACAAAACATCGAGAGTCTCGACAAGTGTGTCGTAGAGCTCGGCGGACATGAGAGTCATCGCGGGCTTGCCGCGATTCGTCATTCGGACAACTGTCTTCGGATTCTCCTGAAGCTCGCGGCTCAAACCTGTGAGCTTTTCCCGGGCCTTCATCAGGGCGATCTCGGTCATCGGTAACCTCTAGTACGCATAACCGTACCGCCGGCCGGGCAGGCCTCACGTCGCCCTCGCGGCTCGCGTTAAGGCTCGACTGCCGCGGGCTCCCGCATCGCGAACCTCCTCCGCTCGGTTACTTCGCGGAGACCTTTCGCGATGCGAAGGGCACGACCGGTTCCGAGCTCCTGACGGGCGCTTTTTCCAAACCGACAGCTTCCGACTCAGCCCCGGTTGACTTCGATCGTCTCTTTCTTTCCGCTGTTGGCCACGGCGATCATGATCCCAAGGCCGATCGCGACGAGCAACCCGACTCCAATCCAGAAGGGCCCGATCGAGGCGAGGACGCCGGTCTTCCAGAGAGCCAGCAGCCCTCCGATGATGAGAAAGGCGTAACCGAGCATGTAGATGCCCATCCATTTCATGGTTCTTCCCTCCGCGGGCGTCGGGCCCTGTGATGCAAGGAGCAAGTTCTGTGCCACGTTCATAGGCAACGGCGGGATCGACGGTCGCGCCTCTTGCCGTCGGGAAGAGCCAGGGTTAGCTCAACGGTCTGAATGACCCTGTTTGCTTTCGGCTGCCAGCACCGCTTTCAGCCCGCGCTCGATCAACCCCGCACGGCTCAGGCCCAAGTTCCTCGCCAGCGTGTCCGAACGAGTCAATAGGCCCCTCTCCACACTGACCGAGATCACCCGGGCCCCCTTTCCGCGCCGCGGCCGACCGGGCTTCCGTCGCGCCTTTTCCCAGCGGCTGTGCGATGTCTTACTGAGAGGGTGAAACTCGTCAATCACCATTTCACGGCCGTAGGCAGCGGTTGCTTCGGCGAGCTCGTGGGTATTCATTGTTTCGTACCGACTGCGCTTGCCTGCCGATTTCTTCTTCATCGGACCCTCCTTCGATAACGAGCTTTCTCCCTTTCGGTTAGGGGTCGTGCGTGAATCACGAAGACCGTATTGTCGGGATCAATGACGAACACCACCTGGAGAAGACGTTCGGACTCCGTCGAACCCCAAACCAGGTACTTCTGGCCCTCTTGAACCAAAGGGAATGGAGAGCGAGCATTGAGAACGACCTCCTCCGCTTCGTCAGGCTCAACACCATGAGCTGCGATGTGCTCTTCGTTCCAGGTGTTCCATCTGAAGAGCATTCATCTCCATGTCGCACGAATTAACTATATAAACATATATAATCAATATTGTCGAAGACCCTCCGGCGGACGACCCCTCGCGGTCGGGTGAGAAGAGCTCCCCTTACCCGCCCCTCTCACGCCGGAGAGAGCGCGTTAGCCCCGACGCCGCGCTTCGAGTCTGGGATCCCTCGCTGCCCGGGCCCGTCTCAGTACGGGTTGCAGTACGGGCCGACGACCGGCGGCGCGTAGTAGACGCGGCGGTAGACCCAGCGTGGAAACGGGTCACGGACGAAGACGCGCACCATGCGGTAGGACGGGTAGTACGGCCGGTAGTGCTGGGCGTAAGCCCGACCGGAATAGGGTCGAGCGTACCCTTGATGTCGAGCGTACCCTTGATACGGATGATGCTTGACGTGGTGAGGCGCGTACGGCCGCGCGTGCGTCGCCTCCGCGCTGGGGCTCGAGGGGCCGAAGAAGAGAACGACGAACGCGAGAGCGATGGCCGAGACAAGAGACCTGGTCTTGGTTCCCATGGCAGCCTCCTCAGCAGTAGTCATGGCAAAGCGCGTGCCGGAGTCGGTTCGGACGGTCCGGCGCGCCAAGACGCCAAGAATCAGTCCTTTGCGGCTCGGCCCCTTCGCGGCGCTCGAGCCGCCCTGTAGCCGCGGCGCGACAGACTGACCGCGCGAAAGTCCACAACCGCGGAGCTCACGGGAGGTTAGAGTCTCGACTCGCCCAGACGGGAGCACCGGGCATGCCCGAAGGAAACACGATCCACCGCCTCGCCCGCATTCACACGCGGGACTTCGGAGGGCGCCGCGTCAGCGTGAGCTCGCCGCAGGGCCGCTTCGCGAAGGAGGCGAAGCGGCTCGACGGGCGACGGTTCGAACGGGCCGACGCCTACGGCAAGCATCTCTTCCACCACTGGAGCGGGGGTCTCGTCGTTCATGTGCACCTGGGTATGGCCGGCTGGTTCTATCGGTACCCTCGGAACGTTCCCACGCCGCGGCCGACCGTGCGGATGCGGCTCTCGGCGCGGGACGGCGCCACGGACCTCATCGGGCCGCCGACCAGCGAGCTGATCCCGGAGTTTGCGCGCCGGGCGCTCATCGCGCGGCTGGGCCCGGATCCGCTGCGTCGGGATTTCGATCC
>JANMPW010000189.1:0-7686 GCA_031370065.1 Acidobacteriota bacterium | reverse complement strand
TCGAGCTCTCGCCGTATGACCTGACCCGGGGCCGCATCATCTACCGGTACAAGTAGGGAGTCCTCAAGTGAAAGTCAGAGCGTCCGTCAAGAAAATTTGCGCCAAGTGCAAGATCGTGCACCGCAAGGGAGTCGTGCGAGTCATCTGCTCGACGCCCAAGCATAAGCAGAGGCAGGGGTAAGACTTCGAGCCGTCCGCTCTCAGCCGTCGGCTGGGCGTGGACGCAACAGGGTGGATTGCCTAGAGTCGAAGGTTGCTGGAAGCCGAGAGCTGAAGGGAAATAGACATGGCACGCATCGCGGGAGTCGATCTGCCGCTGAACAAGCGGGTTGAAATCGGGCTGACCTACATCTACGGGATCGGGCGCCCGAAGGCGAATTTCATCCTCGAGAAGGCCGACGTCCGGCCCGACACGCGGGTCAAGGACCTGTCCGAGGAGGAGGTCGTCCGCATCCGCAAGGTGATCACGGACGACGTCAAGGTCGAGGGCGACCTGCGTCGGGACATCTCCGTGGACATCAAACGGCTGATGGACATCGGCTGCTACCGGGGCACGCGCCATCGGCGCAACCTTCCCTCGCGGGGGCAGCGCACGCACACCAACGCCCGGACCCGGAAGGGCCCGCGCAAGCAGACAATCGCCGGCAAGAAGAAGGCGACCAAGAAGTAGGAAGGCAGTTTGTGGTCAGTCGCCGGTCGTCGGTAGCGTGCCGAGCTACAGACCGCAGACGACAGACTCGAGAGGGTAAAAATGGCTGAAGCAACACCGGTAAGCGCAATTCCCGAAAAGGGCGCTGGCAAACCCAAGGGCAAGCGGGCCCGCACGGGCAAGAAGGAAAAGAAGACCATCCCGCACGGTCAGGCGACCGTCGCCGCGTCCTTCAACAACACGATCGTCTCGATCGCCGACCAGGAAGGCAACCTCCTGGCCTGGTCTTCGGCGGGGCGGATCGGGTTCAAGGGCTCGCGCAAGGGGACGCCGTTCGCGGCCCAGCTGGCCGCGGCCAACTGCGCCGAGCACGCCAAGGAGCACGGTGTTCGCTCGGTCGACGTCCGCGTGACCGGCCCGGGCGCCGGCCGCGAGTCGGCCATCCGCGCGCTGCAGGCCAATGGGATCGACATCAAGTCGATCAAGGACTCGACGCCGATCCCGCACAACGGGTGCCGGCCGAGGAAACGCCGGAGAGTGTAGAGGTCGTGAGTCCTCGACTCATGACCCGTCCGTAAACCGACGGTTCGGTCCCGGTCGGGAAGAAGGACGTAAAAGAAGCGAGGGATCGGGGAGGTTTTTAGTTTGGCTCGCTACAGCGAATCGGTCTGCCGGCTGTGCCGGCGCGAAGGCATGAAGCTGTTCCTCAAGGGGGACCGCTGCTTCAAGGACAAGTGCGCCATCGAGCGGCGCAATTACCCGCCGGGGCAGCACGGGCGCAGGCGCTCGAAGCTGCTCGGCTACGGCATCCAGCTGCGTGAAAAGCAGAAGGTCAAGCGGATCTACGGCCTGCTCGAGAGCCAGTTTCGCCTCGCCTTTGCGCGGGCGGAGCGCCGCAGGGGCATCACGGGCGCAAACCTGCTCGAGGAGCTCGAGCGCCGCCTGGACAACGTGGTGTTTTCGCTCGGGTTCGCGGCCTCTCGCGCGCAGGCCCGCCAGCTCGTGCGCCACGGCCACGTGTCGGTCAACGCCAGAAAAGTCTCCATCCCGTCGTTCCGCGTCTCCAAGGGCCAGGTCGTCTCCATCAAGGAGAGGAGCCGGACCAACGAGCAGATCAAGGCCTCCGTCGAAACGGCCCGGGCGCGCGGCGTCCCGTCCTGGCTCGATCTGACGCCCGAGACGTTTGCCGGAACGGTTGTCGAGTTGCCGAAGCGCGAAGACATCAAACTGCCGATCCAAGAGCAGCTGATCGTCGAGCTGTACTCCAAGTAGTCGCGGACGAAGGAGAGCACACCATGACCCTTTGGAAGGGATTTCAGAAACCGAAGCGGCTCGAGATCGATTCCGAGACGCTGACGTCCGTTTACGGAAAGTTTTACGCACAGCCGTTCGAGCGCGGCTTCGGCACGACGATCGGAAATGCACTGCGCCGGGTGCTCCTGTCGTCGATCGAGGGCGCGGCCATCACCGCGGTCAAGATCGAGGGCGTGCTGCACGAGTTTTCCTCGCTTCCGGGCGTGGTCGAGGATGTGACCGACATCATCCTCAACCTCAAGCAGATCCCCATCAAGATGCACACGAACGACGAGAAGATCCTGACCCTCGACGTTTCGCGCAAGGGGAAGATCACCGCGGCCGACCTGCAGGGCGACTCCGCGATCGAGATCCTCGATCCGGACGCCCCGATCGCCACGCTCTCGGAGAACGGGCGCCTCCAGATGGAGATGCGCGTGTCCACCGGGCGCGGCTACGTCTCGGCGGACAAGAACTTCGACGACGACATGGGCATCGGCTACATCCCCATCGACTCGGTGCATTCGCCTGTGCGCCGCTGCAACTACCACGTGGAGGCGGCCCGCATCGGCCAGGCCACCGACTATGACCGGCTGGTCCTGGAGGTCTGGACGAACGGGACGATCTCGCCCACCGACGCCGTGGGCCTGGCGGCGACGCTCCTGCGCGACCACCTCACGATCTTCGTCAACGCCGAGCACGAGTCGGCGTTCGAGGGCGTCGGAGAAGGGGAGCTGCCGGAAAACCTGGCGGAATACCTCAACAAGTCGGTCGACGAGCTGGAGCTTTCGGTCCGCAGCGCGAACTGCCTGAAGAACGCGGGCATCCGGACGATCCGCGACCTCGTGCAGCGCACCGAGAAGGACATGCTCGAGACCAAGAATTTCGGCCGCAAGTCTCTCAACGAGATCAAGGACATCCTGCGCCCGATGGGCCTGTCCCTCGGCATGGAGATCGAACCGGTCGAAGCGAAGAGCGAGTAGACCATGCAGCACAACCGTGCGGGGCGCAAGCTCCGTCGCACCACGTCGCACCGGCTGGCGATGTTCTCAAACCAGCTCGATTCCCTCATGACGCATGAGCGGATCCAGACGACGCTGTCCAAGGCGAAGGAACTCCGGCCGCTGGCCGAGAAGCTCATCACCCGGGCGAAGAAGGACGACGTGGCGGCCCGCCGCCACGTGTCCCGATGGATTCCGGATCGGACCACGATCAAGCGCGTCTTCGAAACGATCGCGCCGCGCTTCGTCGATCGACCGGGTGGATACACGCGGATCCTCCGGCTTGGCGCCCGCAAGGGCGACGCGGCCGAGGTGGCGATCCTCGAGTTCGTCGACTTCAAGTTCGAGCTGAAAGAGCGGGGCCCGAAGAAGGAGTCCATGTCCGACCGCGCGCGCCGGGCGTCCGGCGGCCGCGTCGAGACCGTCCGCAAGGATAAGTCCGAGGGTGCCGAGGCCGAGGAGGCCGCGCCGCGGCCGCGCAAGGCCTCCGGTGTGAAGGCCGAGAGAACCAAGCCCGCGGCCAGGCCGGCCCCGAAGAAGGGCCCGTCGCGCACGGGCCCGTCCAAGCGCGGAGCCTAGATCCGTTTCGAGTTGCGGGTTTCGAGTTCCGCGTTGCGCCTGCAACTCGGAACTCGGGACTCGGGACTCAACCTCCGGGAAACCTTGCCCTCGCTCCGTTTTGCACGCCGGGCCGCCCTGATCTGGGGCCTTTTCCTTCTCGCGCTGACCTCCTGGCCGTCGCCGCCGGAGGTGGCAATCGTCTCCTCGATCCCGAATTTCGACAAGCTCGTGCACGCCGTCCTTTACGGCGTCGAGGGCTTCTTGCTCTACTTCGCGGTGCGCTGGCCGGGGCCGCGTCGGTTCTCCTGGCTGCGCGCCCTCGTTATTGGAGGATCGCTCGCGGTTTGGGGAACTCTCGACGAGCTACACCAGGCCTGGATTCCCGGCCGCTCGATGGAGGCGGGCGATGCGCTCACGGATGCGGCGGCTGGGTTTGCCGGGGCGGTGATCGCGTCGTTCGTGGCGTCTCGAGGGAAGGTTTTGAGTCGTGAGGGAGGGTCATGAGTCAACACTCACGACCGTCACTTCTCCTCGATCTTCACGTACTTCCCGCCGGCGAGGTTCTCCACCACCTGCACCTTCCCTGACGGCCAGAAAATCGTCAGCTTCTTGATCGACTTCTCGGGGCCGAGACCGAAAAGCACCCGGGGATCCGAGGAGGAGAGGTAGCTCGATCCAGCCTCGACGAATCGCGTGAGCTTCTTTCCTGCAGGGGTCTCGGCGACGAGGCGCGCGCCGATGCCCTGGCGGTTGGACTTCCGGCCGACGAGCTCGACGCCGAGCCAGTTGCCGTGCTCGCCATCGTTGCGCAGCAGCAAAAGCGGCCCTGCCGAATTCGACACGGCGATGTCCGGGTCGCCGTCGTTGTCGTAGTCGGCGACGGCCGAGCCGCGCCCCACGAACTCCTGCTCGAATGCCGGGCCGCACCCTCGCGACCGGAAGTGGCCGGTCCCGTCGTTCCACATCAGGAGCGGTTTCTGAGCGGCCACGGCCCCCTGGCGCCTGGGCTTGTCGTAGATGTGGCCGTTCGCCATGAACGCATCGAGGTCTCCGTCGTTGTCGATGTCGAGCAAGTTGAGGCCGAACTTGACGTAGGGCAGCGTCGGAGGCCCGAACCCGGAGGACAGGGACAGATCCTCGAAGACCCCCGACCCGAGGTTGCGATAGTACTCGTTGGGTTCGCCCTCGAAGTTGGCCACGACGATGTCCGGCAGGCCGTCTCCGTCGAGATCGCCGGCGTCGACGCCCATGCCGCCCTGCGGGTTGCCCTCGAGGCCGAAACCGGTGCCCGACGTGACGCTGATGTCCTCGAACCGGCCGCTCCCGAGGTTGTGAAACAGGTAGTTCATCACCTCGTCGTTGGCGATGTAGAGGTCGGGCTTTCCGTCGAGGTCCAGGTCCACGAAGAGGGCGCCGAGGGCCTTTCCGACGGCCTGACCGAGGCCCGCCTCCTTCGTGATGTCCGTGAACGTCCCGTTCCCGTTGTTGCGATACAGGACGCTGACCGTGCCGTCGTACATGATGGGCGGGCAGTAGTCCCGCGCGCCCGTGGCCGGATCGCCGCAGAAGAGGTCCTTGTCCTTCCGGTCGTCGGCATACTGCCCGACGAAGAGGTCGAGGTTCCCGTCGCCGTCCACGTCCCCCCACGCCGCGCTCGTGCCCCAGCGCGGGCCGGCCACCCGGGCCTTTGCCGTGACGTCGGTGAATGTACCGTTGCCGTTGTTGTGGAGCAGGACATTGCCGCCGTAGTTGGTCACGTAGAGGTCCACGAACCCGTCGTTGTCGTAGTCGGCGGCGATGGCCCCCATGCCGTACCCGGTGTCGTTCAGGCCCGCCTTCTCCGTCACATCGGTGAAAGTGCCGTTGCCGTTGTTGCGATAGAGCCGGTCCCGGGCCTTCGGGCTGCCTTGCGGAGGGAAGGGACCTCCCTGCACGACATAGAGATCCATCCACCCGTCGTTGTCGTAGTCGAGCCAGGAAAGCCCCGCGCCGACCATCTCCGGCAGGTGGTGCTCGGGCGTGGAACCCCGGTCGTGTACGAAGCGGATCCCCGCCTGCGCCGCAACGTCGATGAGCCGGACGGGGCAGTCGCCCGTGCCTGTCGGGGCCGCGGCCAGAGCGGCGAGAAGAAGCCGGATCACTTCTTGTCTTCCACACGCACGCGCGAGCGTTCGGTCACGAGGAGCAACTCGAGGCGTTGGTCGTCGGGCGCAAGCGCCTGCGCGCGCTCCAGCGCGACGACGGCCTCCGCGTGCCGCTGGAGGCGCGAGAGCGCGAGGGCGCGGCCGCGCAGCGACTCGGGGGTCTCGGGAAGGGCCTGGAAACGGGCCAGAGCGGAGGCGGCGTTGCCCTTGTGCCACTCGGCCCAGGCGTAGGCCATCTCGGCGGACTTCGCGTCGAAGCGCGAGATGGCTTCCCGGCCGCGCTCGTAAAGGGTGTGGTGAATCGCCAGCTCCCGGTCGGCCTCGGCCTTTTTCCCCTGGCGCTGAAGCAGCCGCCCCAGGGCGTAATGCGAGCGGGGCAGATTCGGGGCCAACTGGATCGCGCGGCGGTATGCGGACTCGGCCTCGTCGACCCGCCCGGCCGTTTCGAGGGCGCGCCCGAGGTCGAGCTGGATCTCGACGGAGTTGGGGCTCGACCGGGCGGCCTCCTCGAGCTCCGGCAGGGCCTCCTCGGCCCGGCCCTCAGCCAGCCAGAGCCTCCCGAGATCATGCCGCAACGAGGTGTCGGTCGGGTGCTTCTCAACGCCGGCCACGAGCACCGTGCGGGCGGCTTGTGTGTTGCCCGCCTGCTCGTAGGAGCCGGCGAGCAGGGCGAAGGTCGGCGCGTCGTCAGACCCGAGGCCTCGGGCCCTCTCGAGGGCTTGCGCGGCATCCAGCGGGCGTTCCTGCTGCAGTAGCGAGCGGCCGTAGCGCTGGAGGAGCTCCGCGTTCGTCGGAAAGGAGTGGAGCGCCTGCTCCATGACCCGGTGTCCCTCCTCGGTTTTTTCCGTTCGCCAGAGGTACTCGGCGAGGTCGCCACGGATCTTCGGATCCGCGGGGCGGAGCACCAGGAGCTTCTCGTAGATCGCGACCGTCCTCTCGTCTTCCACCGCGGCGTACGCGGAGGCCAGCGCTGCGAGCGGAGCAGCCTCCCCGGGCTTCAGGGCCAGGGTCCGCTCGAATTCGCGCGCCGCCTCGGCGGGGCGCCCGTCGGCTGCGAGGGCGAGGCCGAAGATGTACCGGGCCTCTGGTGTCTGCGGGCCGAATGCGGCCGCGAGCCGAGCCGCGTCCACCGCCTCGCGGTTCTTGTGCTGCGCAAGCAGCGCCAGCGCGAGGTTTCCATGGGCGCGCGCCGAGGTCGGATTCTCCTCGACGGCCTTGCGCAGCTGCGCCTCCGCCTTCTCGTACTGCTTCTGGCCGAGCAGCTTTTCACCGCGCTCGAGGGGGCCGGGCGTCGGTGCGGGAGTCGATGCGGGGGCGGAGAAAAGGAGAGCGGTCAGAAGGAGCGCGGCAACGCCTGGCACCCGCGCATTCTAGTTTGGAATCTGAAACCGGAAGCCCCTCAATCGGGGCCGGATCTCACTTCTTGAAGAACCCGCCTCCGGCGCCCCCGCCGGCCGCCGCGCGGCCGCCGCCTTCGGCCAGCATGAGCCTCTGATTGAGCTCCTTGATCCGCTCGTTCAACTGGACGGTCTTCTGCTGGACCTCCCGGTTGACGCGCTCGGCGTCGGCCTTCAGGCGGGCGTTTTCCGTCTCCATGTCGGTCAGGACCTGGTCGCGGCCCTCGATGACGCGGCGCTGGTCGCGCAGCTCCATCATGTGCTTGTTGACCTCTTCGTCCTTCTCGGAGAGGCGGAGCTTCCACTTCTCCTCCTGCTCCTCGTAAAGCCGCTTGATCTCGAGCAGTTGGGTGATCTGCGAGAAATCGTTGTCGGATGCCATGAGGCCTCCTCGCTGGTTTTCCTCGATCTGAGGGAAGAGCTTGCGGAGCTTCAGCGAAAGGTCCTCGGGATCCGTCGAGAGCTCCATCGCCTTGGCGTACGTGATGCGTCGGTTCACGAGCAGCGCGATGAGGGACTGATTCATCGACTGCATCTTGTAGTAGTTGACCGAGTTCTCGATCTCTTCGTGGATCTCCTTGACCTCGCCCGCGAGGATGTGCTTCGCAATCTTGGGCGAGTTGACCATGATCTCGACGACG